>JAGAPM010000229.1 GCA_017623265.1 Lentisphaeria bacterium
CTGCTGGGCGGTCTGTTCTCCATTGCTGCTTACTTTTACGCACCGGCACTGTTCCGGGCGTTCGGGCACGCGCCCCATCTGATGGAACTGGAAGTAGCATATTTCCGGATACTGGCGCTAGGGGGGTGTATTCCCCTGCTGACGATCGCGCTCTCCTCATTCTGGGGCGGACAGGGCAAAACAAGTATGATCATGTTTGTAAATCTGCTGATCACCTTCTGCAATATTCCATTCAATTATATGCTGATCTTCGGGATGGACTTCGGCTGGTTTGAGATTCCGGCACTTGGGATCCTCGGCGCGGCATACGGCACGCTGGCAGCGGGGCTCGTCGGACTGCTGGTCATGGTGGGGTGTCTGCTCGGCTCCCGCACCAACATAGCCCGGTTCCGCACATGGGATATGCGCTTTGATAAAGATATGTTCCTGCGTCTGTTCAAGTTCGGCGGACCGAACGGGGTCCAGCTGTTCCTGGACCTGGCGTCCTTCAATCTCTTTGTGGTGCTGCTGGGCAAGATCGGTCAGGATGTACTGAACGCATCCGGCGTGGCATTCTCCCTGAACTCCCTCGCCATGATCCCCATGTTCGGACTGGGTCAGACCGTCTCCATTCTGGTGGGACAGGGGATCGGTGCGCAGGATATTCCCTTTGCGGAACGGGCGGTCCGCAGCGCACGGCTGTGGCTGTATTTCATGCTGATCATCCTCGGTATTCTCTTCCTGTTCTATCCGGAACCGGCACTGACTCTGTTCCAGCTGGAACCGGGGACGCGGGCGTTCGATCTGGCAAAGATCATGCTCCGGTTCGTGACCGCATACCTGATCTTCGACGGCACCGGAATCCTGTACGGCAGCGCCATCAAGGGCGCAGGCGACACCAAATTTTCCATGTGGATCGGATCGACTTTTGCGTGGCTTCTCTTCGGGATCCCGTGTCTGGTCACGTTCTACATCTTCGGTCTGCCGTCTGTCCGGGAAAGTCTCGGTCCCGACCGGGCGGATACGTACAACCTCTGGACCCAGTGGACCATTATTGTGGCGTACATCATGATCCTCGGCACGACCTTCTACCTGCGCTATCTGGGCGGCAAGTGGAAAGGGATGAAGGTGATCGAAAGCGAAGCCAATGACCACCCCCGCGGCGCCATCCCCAAAGAAGTGGGTGTGGATTCCTATCTGCCGTGATTACAAAAAATCCGGGATTGCAGCACGGTAAGTGTGTCTGTAATCCCGGGTCAGAAAGTTAAAAGGGCATTGGGGGTGGGAGTCGAACCCACTACACGAGGCTCTGGAGACGGATCACTCCTGCATGGCAAACGCTTAACCCATACGTCCCCATGACGGTCCCCAGTACGTCCCCTGCTCTACCGGTGAGCTACACCCAATGACGCTCTGTTCATATTGAAATCAGCCTTTGACGACCGCCAATGGCGTCAGGCGGACCTGCACCTCCACCAGATCCCGTTCGCTGGCAATGACATCTTCAATATCCTTGTATGCCTGCGGCGCTTCGGAAAGATCCAGCACATCCGTTCCCTTTCCATAGCGGGTCACGGGGTGCCAGCGGTCGCAAACGATCCCCTGCATGGCGGCATCGCACTCGGCAACGGTAAGATTCCTGCTGGCTGCGGCACGACTCATACGGCGTCCGGCGCCGTGCGAACAGCTCATGAAACTTTCCGGATTTCCCAGACCGCGCACGATATAACTCGCCGTTCCCATAGACCCGGGAATAATGCCGATCTCATCCGGCTTTGCGCTGGTCGCCCCCTTGCGGTGAACACACAGCATTTCGCCGAAATGTTCTTCAAAGGCGGCGTAGTTGTGATGGATGTTCACTTCCCGGAGAAACTGTACTTCCGGCACGAAATCTGCGATCACGCTCTTACAGCACGCCATCATCCGCTGACGGTTCTCAAAAGCATAACGGAGCGCGAAATTCATGTCCCGCAGATAGTTATGCCCGTTTTCATCCTGAATCGGCAGGAATGCCAGATCGCTGTGGGGCAATGGCGAATAGAACCGTTCGCAAAGCTGTACTGCCTTTGCCAGATACAGTTCCTCAATACGCTTTCCCAGATTCCGGCTGCCGGAATGGATCATCAGCCATACAAAACCCGTGTCACTCTGCTGGATCTCGATAAAATGGTTTCCGCCGCCCAGCGTTCCGAGGTTATGGCGGTCCAGACTGGTCACAAACCGGGGATTCCCCGATCCGGAGTCCAGATATTCTTCAAAACCATCCCAGCTCTGCGCCTCCTTATGATAATGTCCCTCCCCGACCGGGATCAACTCCCGGATCCGGGTATGGATCGCACGACGGAAACGCATATCAGCCAGTCGTTCTGCGGGGATATCCGTCTCCACCGCGATCATTCCGCAACCGATATCGACCCCGACCGCAGCAGGCATGACCGCCTCCTTTACTGCGATCACACCGCCGATCGGCATACCGGCACCGCAATGGCAATCCGGCATCAACGCCACATGATGACGCAACGCAGGATGTCGCGCCAGATTTTCCGCCTGCGCCATCGCACTTGCTTCCACCTCAGCACACCAACTCTTGATCGGGATGCGGTATCCTTCTTCCATCTTTACCCAAAACATAAATCTTCTTTCTTTCACTTTTCAATTTTGATTGATTTCTACTATATCCATCTTTATTTCAACTTTCAAAATTGGACTCGTGAACCGGATTTGAACCGGTGCGCGGATTTCTCCAAACAGATTTGCAGTCTGCCGCCTTCGACCACTCAGCCATCACGAGTTGTTTCTTCTGTTTTCTTTTGTGCCGGACTTTTCTTTCTATCAGCACAACTGTACTTTCAAATTTTTACCGGATTCCGTTTCATAAACTGTTCCTTTCATTAAAAACTGGTCCTCCGGGGTGGAATTGAACCACCGACCAGGACTTTATAAGAATCCCATTCTAACCTCTGAACTACCGGAGGGACCGTTAAAAATCATCCCTTTTTTTGATAAAAGAGCACGGAACATTTTTCGTTCCTGCCGAAGGTAAGAGCAAACAGCGTGCCAACTGTTGAAAAAGGCTGAAAAAAAGTTAAAAAAATCATTTTTACGCAGAAATATTTTTAAGACGTGATTTTTCCGTTTGCATTTTTAATTTTCGGAGATATATTTATTTTATAGAAAATATTATATAACTTATAGGATTTTATATTATGAATATCGTCATATCACTTTTGGGAACGACACTGGACCAGCGAGGAGCAAGACAGGGCTTGAACCGTTGGAACGCATGGCGTCCTTCCGTGGCTCTTGCCATGCAGGAGGATTTGATCTTTGACCAGTACTATCTGATCTATCCACCTGATTTTGAACGGTTGAAAAATAAAGTTACTGAAGATATCAAAGTCATTTCGCCATCCACAAACGTGATCGCCGAGCCGGTGAAGATGGACGATCCTTGGGATTTTGAGGAAGTTTACAGCAAACTTTACGATTTCAGCCGCAGACACGATTTTTCCGGGGAAAACAACCAATACTACATTCATATCACCACCGGCACGCACGTGGCACAGATCTGCCTGTTTCTGCTGAATGAATCCCATCATCTGCCGGGGAAACTGATCCAGACCCACCCGGGAACCGGCCCGGAAGGTTCGTACAGCATTATCGACCTGGACCTGTCCCGCTACGACCTTCTTGCCAAACGGTTTGCCGTGGAACGGGAAAACGATCTGGATTTTCTGAAATCCGGCATAGCCACCCGGAACCACCAGTTCAACAATCTGATCGAAACCATAGAGCGTGTTGCGATCCGGTCAGCTGAACCGATCCTGCTGACAGGTCCGACCGGTGCCGGAAAATCCCAATTGGCAAAACGGATCTATGAACTGAAAAAACTGAACAATCAGATCAAAGGCGACGTCGTCAATGTCAACTGCGCCACCCTGCGGGGCGATCAGGCAATGAGCGTACTTTTCGGTCACAAAAAAGGCTCTTTCACCGGAGCGGTTTCCGATCGTGCCGGCTTATTGAAAAAGGCAGACGGCGGAATTCTTTTTCTGGATGAGATCGGCGAACTGGGACTGGATGAACAGGCAATGCTCCTGCGGGCAATCGAGGAGAAAAAGTTTTTTCCGCTGGGCGCAGATACAGAAAGCGAAAGCAGTTTTGAACTGATCTGCGGAACAAACCGGGATCTGGAGGACGCAGTCCAGAAAGGACACTTCCGGTCCGACTTGCTCGCCCGTATCAATTTGTGGGACTTTCAGCTGCCGGGGCTTGCCGACCGCCGGGAAGACATTGAGCCGAATGTGGAATATGAATTGAACCGTTTTTCAGAAAAAAGCGGAAAGCACATTACATTCAACAAAGAAGCACGGGCGATCTTCATGCGTTTTGCGCTGGATCCAACAACGATATGGCGGGGGAATTTCCGTGATCTCAATGCCATGATCACCCGGATGGCAACACTGTCTTCCGGCGGACGGATCGATGAAGATACCGTAAAAAATGAAATCGCCCGACTGCGGGGAAGTCAGCGTCCCTCCGCACCGGACCGGATGCTGGAAAAACTGCTGGGCAGAGACTATCAGAGCCGTTTTGATGAGTTTGATCTTTGTCAACTGATCCGGGTCGTGGAAGTCTGCCGTACATCCAAAAATCGGGCAGAGGCAGGCAAAAAATTGTTTGCTGTCTCCCGTCAGACAAAAACGACCGCCAACGATTCAGACCGACTGGGCAAATATCTGGAAAAATTCAAGCTGACATTTCAGATGTGCAAAGAAGTCTGAAGATAAAAAAACGGGATCGCGGACGTGGGAAATGTGTCTGCGATCCCGGTGAATTTTTGAAAAAGGAAATTACTTCTTCAGGTCGTTGATCGCTTTGGCGGCTGCCTTGATGAGTGCTTCCTTATTCTGCACTTCGCCGTTGTACTTGATGGCATCGGCGGGTTCATCAAAGAGGAACATATACCACACGCAGCCTTGCAGGAAGTTGCCCTTGGCGTTCAGGTGGATCAGGTCGCCGGAAACATGTTCCTTGCCGTCTTTTCCGACTTTGATTTTGGTATAGCCGACCACATCGCCGCAGGCGGCATCGTAGTTTTTATCTTCCTTGAGTTTCTGAAGGAGCTGTTCCTGAGAAAGAAATGTAAACGGGGGAAGATTGGCACGGTAGTTCTGAACCGCATCGCCAACGGGGATCAGGCGGAAGCCATACTTGGCGGCAAGGCTTTTGTAGTTATCATTGAGCAGGTCGTACATTTCGTTCTGATCTTTATATCTCTTCTTGTCGCCGGTAAAAAACCGGTGATCCGCACGATAGGACCATGTCTGATGGACAATGATCTCTGCCTGGGGCGCCAGTTCCCGGACAGCAGCGATGAGCTTTGCGGCGTCCGCATGGGTCTTTTCCTTGAGGGGAGACTGGGGGCTCGCCTGCTGGATCGTGATGATGTCCCACTTATCCGACTTGATGGCGTCGGAAAGTCTGATGGCTGTTCTGGGCTGACCGGTCACGTAGAAACCGTAGGGCTTTTTTTCGGGATGGGTCTTTTCATCTGCCAGATTTTTCAGATGTCTTTCGATGGGGCAGCCGCCGATGTATGTGGTGGCAAATTTCAGTTTGTGCTTGCCGCTGTCTTCCACGATCTTGGGCAGACACTTCAACACGCTCAGGGAGAAACTGTTGCCGATGGCAAGGACTTTCAATTCTTTCGCACTGACAACGGTCGCTGCAAGAAGCATCAAAAGGATGAGACATTTTTTCATTTTTGTTTTCCTTTCGTTAAAAAAGCCGCCGTTTCCGGCGGCTCGGGTTGATCTTATTTTCCGGTTTCAATGAAACGCTGCCGCAGATACTGCGTGCGGATCTTGTCCGCCTTGTACTGGAAGTCGAACCACGCGGGGACAGCTTCCACCCAGAGCTTTTCGATGGTGGCATCGTCCATATCGTCCGTGACCAGTTTGGTGAGTTCGTCGAGGCGGTCCACTTCGGGCTTGAGCGCCTTTTCGTAGAATTCCGGATCACCCAGTTCCGCATCCTTGGCAATGGCGATCTTGCCGCCGGCATGGGCAGATTTCTGCCGGTTGTAGCGGGCAAGCGCCTTGTAAATGATGATCTTGCGAATCTCGCGCAGGACTTCCGGAGTCATGCCGTCGAACTTGAGGCGTCCCCAGTTGCCGATCTGCCACACGCTCTTGCCGCCCCATGTCACGCCGCCGCCACGGGTCCAGCGGATCAGTTCAAAGGGCCAGAGGTCGCCGTTCTTGGGCAGACGGTCGTACGCCAGTTCCCAGCTGAAATTCATGGCAGTGGCAATGCCGTTCTCCACCGGACGGGAAGTGATGTCCACAAAGTTGCCGAAGTGACGATAGTATTCGTGGGGGGAGTTCCAGGGCGGCACGACCTCAAACTTGCTTTCCGGCTGGGAGAAGAGCCACTGGTAGGAGGGGGCATTTTCGCCGAGGGCGATATACATTTCGTATCCACTGCCGCCAAGTCTGCCCGCCATCACGTCTTTGACCTTGCTGTCCACGCCCACGAAGAACAAGTGCAGACCGTATTCATCATAGCAAACATAGAAGTAGGTTTCCTTGTCCGCCTGAACATCACTGCTGCCCACATTTCTGCCCGCCGCCATCACGTCCGTCACCAGATTGGCGGCTTCTTTTTCGCCGTACTTATTGGTAACATCCGCCCGGTTTGCGGAATCTTTCAGGAGGGGAGAGTTGAGCCATGCGCCCACATCGGTGGGAGCGTTCTTGACGTAACGGATCGTCAGCTGGTTGCGCTTTGCCGGAGCAAAAAGTTTCTGGCGTTCGGCATAGATCTTTTCCGCCAGATCGTTTTCATTGAGGGAGACTGCAAACTTACCGGCGAGAGCGATCACGCTGGCAGTCTGTTCATCATTCAAGCCGTATTCCTTTGCGATCTTAACCAGATTTTTGTAATTGGCAGGATCTTTGAGAAGGGCAGACATCATGGCGAAGCGGGCACGATCCGCCTTGCTGAACTTCATGTTCGCTGCCATTTCATCCGCTTTGGCTGCGGCATCGGCTTTGCTGATGCGGGCGATACAAGTGACCTGCGGGACCATGTACTGGGTATCGACCCAGTTGCCCTTCACATAGGAGGAGCCGGGGACCTGCTTGTAGTAGGCGGCGGCTTCCTTGAAGTTGTTGCGCTGGAACTGGAGCAGAGCATATCTGCCTGCAGCTTCGATGGCACCGGGATTTCCGGCTTTCAGTTCCGCGTCCAGCAGAGACTTGGCACGCTTCAGATCCTGTGCGGCAAAGATGGCGTCGAACTTGCGGATCTTCGCCCACTGAACCCGTTTTTCTTCCTGCGCGAGGGCTTTGGCGGCTTCATCCGCATAAAATTCCGCTTTCTTGTAATCCCTCGCTTTGAGGCAGTTGGCAATCATCGTACTGTACGGGATCTGACGGAAGTGCAGATTGGCGGACGGCGGGTCCATGAACAGGATCTTTGCCGTGTTGTCCAGCGCTTCCTTCGCACGGTTTTCAGACACCATGCACTCAAAGTAGAACCGCGCCGCCGCCTGACGCTGACCGTGCTTGACCGGGCTGAGACCGATCTCCAGATAAAGGGGGATCGCCTTTTCCGGCTGGGAAAGACGGCGGTACATTTCCGCCTTCTGCATCAGGACAGCGATCTTCTGACCATCCGTCAGTTTCGGATTCGCTTTCATGAAGTCATCATGACAGGAGATCACTTTCTCAAACATTTCATCTTCCAGATAACTTTCCGCCTCATTACGGAGCAGAGATGTCTGAACATGGAAGGGCAGTTCGCCCATGGCTTTGACCGTGGCGATCACCTCCCGGATATCCGCCGTGCGTTTGGGACGGAGGATCTTGCTGATCAGCTGGGATGCCGCATCGACCCGGAAACTCAAGGGGTAAGCCTTGTTGTTCATCACATCCCGGAGGAGTTTCTCGAAGAGGGCAACATTTTTCTTGTCGCCCCAGTAGGAATCTGCGATCCGAATATCCGCGGCAGCCCGCAGTTTGATGTCTTTCGGATCCAGTGCGGCATAATCTTCCCAAGCGGCGCGGGCGCCGGCTTTATCCTTTGCGTGAAACAGCGTCCATGCGTAGCGTTGGGCGATATGAAGTTTCTTGTTGAAATTGCAATCCAGAGCAAAGATTTGATCGCGTAACGGCTTGAGCTTTGCCATTTCTTTTTCCTTGACGGCAGCTTCAAACTGTTTGGTCAGGGCGTCCGCCTCTTTGTCTGCGAGCGCCCGTTTTTCCTTTTCTGTCAGCGCCTTGACGGCGGCAGGTTTCGCCGTTTCCTTTTTGTCAGCCGGAGCGGCTGTTTCTGCGACATTGCTGCTGCATGCGCTGAGCAGGACCGAGCCGGCAAAGGCGATTGCGGTATATTTCAAAAGCTGTTTTGTTTTCATGATGTTATCTTTCCTTTCTCCGGTCACTTGCCGAGCATTTTGGAGAGTGTGAGGATGTGGCGGATCATCTCCATGCGTGCGGCATAGAGACAGGCTTCATCTTCCTTGAGCAGGGCAAGGAACTGCATGGCTTTTTTGCCGGCATAGACCTGATCTGTCTTACCGGTGGCGACCGCTTCTTCCGCCAGTTTCAGCATACAGGTGGCATAGCGGATGTCGTCGATCCCTTCCCGGATCCCTTCCCATGCGAGGGTATCGATCACGCCGTCCCGCACATACTGCACCAGATTCATGTTGCGGTATGTGTTGGTGTGGAAGTCGTTCCAGCCGCCTTCGTGGTAGCCATAGTTATACATCATGTCATAGTCTTTCTTGTAAAGACCGAGACCGTGCTGACGGCGCATGTAGTCCGGATTTTCGGGACCGGTGTGAGGACCGGCGTAGTTGCCGATGCGGCCTTTGATACGGTGCATGAAATCGGCTTCCTTGAGCTGGGCAAAGCCGCCGCCCACGCGGAATTCATCGTTGTATCCGGAGAAGTTCCGGCGGTCGCCGCCATTGCACATCACGTGCATATCCATGTCATGGACCATTTTCCAGTTTTTGCGGGCACCGACGATTCTGCCGTAGCCGGGTTCTTCCCCGCCGGCAGGCCAGAGGTTGGTATGTCCCAGCAGTCCCTTGAACGCTTTTTTCGCAATTCCGGCGTTGCGTTTCTGATGAAGGAACGCTTCCACCGAGTTGGTGGCATGACAGCCGAACGCTTCAAAGAAGGGATCCATTTTCATACCGGCTTTTTTCGCCAGTGCGATGCCATTTTTGACGTTTTCATAGCCTTCCCAGCCTCTCCACAGACCGAGGTACAGCGGGTACTTCACATTGTGATCGGACTGGTTCTGGAAACGGGCAAGCGCAACTTTGTCCGAAAGCGCCTGATCGTTACCGTTGGTGCCGTAATACTGTCCGGATCCGGGCACGCAGTAAAGCATGGTATAGAAATCATAATCCGTATTGTAATAAGTCTTTGGATCGGGCAGCACGATCGGGAGGACGCGGACACGAACCGGCACATTCATCCTGCCGCCGAGGCTGATAGTGCCTTCATAAAGTCCGGGGGCGGTCTTCTCTGTGGTCTTGACCGTCACAAAGAACTGTTTGAACTCACCGGCGATGAGCTTCACCGGCTGGAGGGTCTTGGCATCATATACCGGTTCCCGATGCTGGGCAAAGCCGGGATCGATCTGCTCCGGAGCCGAACACCAGAAATATTTTGTGCCGAAGTCGTAATTGACCCGGAGATAGTTTTCCTGTTTGACCCGGTCGACAAGGATCATATTTTCATCGTTCAACAGCAGTTCCAGCACGAGTTTGTGGCTGAAGTCGCCGAAATAATTGTACCATGCGTTGCCGTTCTGATACCAGACCTTGATAACTTTCAGGTCCACATCCGCCTTCGGAATGACTTTGCCATCTTTGCTTTTCAGGTCAGTAACCGTCAGCTGGACTTTATCCATATCCTTTGCAGAATACAGCAGCAGAGAACCCGGCTCGAACTCGCCACGGCACATCACAATATCCAGCGGACACAGCGCCGTGCCATCCACGGGATACTGGTCCGGCAGATACTGCACATTGGAAAGCGCCGGAACGGAATAGTACACCAGATCCGACTTCTTTCCGGCAAGATCCTGCGCCACACGCAACGCATTGTAACGCTTGAGATCACCGTTTTTTTTGTCAAGAGCAATGGCTTTCAACGCATCCGGTGCATCTTTCAGAATGACATCCGCCTGCCGGAACAACTGTTTCTGTTCCAGCCCGTTGGGTGCCTGGGCGAACAGAGCTGCGCCGCAACAAAATACGGCAGCTCCGACAGCAAGGCGAGAGAAAAGAGACATATTTTTTCTCCATGAGTTATGATTAGGGACCTGTGATTTTGAAGTAGTATAACTGCACCGGAGAAAAAAATCAAGAATATACCGTATGTTTTTCGTATTTTTTACTGATAAAAAATATGAAAAACTGACAAAAACTATAATAAAAGTAGAAACTTGACGGTTTTTATTGCTCAAAAGTATGATAACGGCACAAAAAAAGCGCCACGGTTCAAGCCGTGACGCAAAGCTCTCAATGAATGAATTTATTTACCAGCGGATCAGAGCAGCCGCCCAGGTAAGACCGGCTCCGAATGTGGTGGCAAGAACCAAATCCCCCTTCTGCAGCTGACCGGAACGGTTCAGCTCATCCAAACACAGCCCGATGGAGGCGGCAGAGGTGTTGCCGTAATTCTGAATATTCACATACACATGCTCTTCCGTCACATCCAGACGGGCAGCCACGGCATCAATGATCCGTTTGTTCGCCTGATGGGGAATGACCCAGCGGAGTCGGTCGGAAGCGACTTCTGCATCCGCCAGAACCGCTTTTGCCGCACTGACCATGGCGGGCACCGCATGTTTGAACACTTCGGGACCATTCATATTCAGGGCGTTTTCGTGGGTATCCACATTTTCAGCCGTCACTGGGATCGCCGTACCGCCGGCAGGATGCAACAGGAGATTTACACAGGTACCGTCCGCACCGAGATCGGTAGCGAGGAGACAACTTTCATCGGAGCCATCATCCACCTTTTCCAAAATCACGGCAGAAGCGGCATCGCCGAACAGGACACATGTTGCACGATCCTTCCAGTCTGCCAGATACGAAAGTTTTTCCGCTCCGATCATCAGACCGTAGCGGTAATTTTTATGACCGCGGAGGAGATTTGCGCCGGTATCCAGCGAATAAAGCAGCCCGGAACAGGCGGCGGAAAGATCAAAACACTGACATTTTTTCTTCATGCCCAGTTTTCCCTGCAGGACACACGCAGTAGAGGGGAAAGGATAGTCACCGGAAGATGTAGCAACAATAATAAAATCCAGATCATCAGCAGAAATTCCGGCATTTTCGAGGGCATTTTTTGCTGCCCTGAGCGCCATATCGGAAGTGGGCATATCTTCGGGAGCGATGTGACGGTTTTTGATGCCCGTGCGGGTGGTAATCCATTCATCAGTGGTATCAACGATTTTTTCCAGGTCCTGATTTGAAAGCACTTTTTCCGGCACAAAACAACCAGTACCTTTGATTTGAATCGACATGATTACCTCTGTTTTTAAGACTTACTTTTCTGCAGCTGCTTCCGTTGCTGTTTCATGGGGATGACTGGCACTTGCGATCCCACATTCAGCAACACGTTTTGAAATCAGATCCGGCAGGGCATTCCGGGCGAAACCATCAGCCACACGGATCGCACTTACCACCGCTTTTGCCGTGGAAGCACCGTGTCCGATGATACAAACGCCATTGATCCCCAGCAGGGGAGCGCCACCGTACTCTTCATAGTTACTTACATTTTTCAATTCTTTAAATGCGTTCTGCGCCAGGACCGCCCCGGCCTTGCGGAACACATTCTTCATCAGGGCTTCTTTCAGCCAATAGCCGATGGCGTGGGAAATACTTTCCACTGACTTCAACACCACGTTTCCGCTGAAGCCATCGCACACGACCACATCTGCGCCCATATTGAACAGGTCATGCCCTTCCACATTGCCGATAAAGTTGATGGGCATTTTGGAAAGGATCTTGAACGTTTCTTTTGTCAGGGCGTTGCCCTTGACATCTTCCCCGCCGACGGAAAGCAGCCCGACTCTGGGATTTTCGATTCCCAAAAAGATCCGGGAATAAATCTCACCCATCACAGCGAACTGCGCCAGGTTCAGCGGTTCGCAGTCGGTGTTTGCTCCGGCATCGACCAG
>JAGAPM010000230.1 GCA_017623265.1 Lentisphaeria bacterium
CAGGATAAACTTACCCCCGATCGCCGGCAGCAGAGCCGCCAGCACAGGGCGATCCACACCGGGGACCATACGCAGACGCACCTTGGTGGCTGCGACAGCCGCACCGGTATGACCGGCAGAAACGATTCCATCCGCCTTGCCGGATTTGACCAATTCGGCACAGACGGTGATGGAAGAATGTTTTTTGCTGCGGACAGCGTTGGTGGAGGGTTCCCCCATTTCCACAACTTCTTCAGCATGAACGAAAGACAGACGGGGAGATTCCTTCAGGCGCGCCTTCTCCAAATGATATTGTATTTTGGGAAGATTGCCAACGAGAAGGATTTCAACATCGGGCAACTCTTTCAGCGCGGTTGCGACAGCCTCAATGACTACCGCCGGCGCGAAATCGCCGCCCATGGCATCAACTGCGATTTTCATACCCGGTCTGACCTCCGTCCTGCGGGAAAAGGTCAATCGACCGTAATGATCTGCTTGCCTTTGTAGGTTCCGCAATGTTCGCAAACGCTGTGCGGAGCTGCGGGTTTGCCGCAATTCTTGCAGAAGTTTGCCTGCACGCCTTCATAAGCATTAGCAGCCTGACGCTGACGCTTTTTCATCTTGGACTGTTTTCTTTTTGGAACTGCCATTGTAGTACTCCTGATTATTAAAAAGTTTCGATTTCAATCCATGGAAAAACCAATATAGCACAACTTTGCAAAATTTCAAATGACGGAACCGCTGATGTCTCTTTTTTTTGAAAAAAAATGCGTTTTTTCGCAAAAATCTGCATTTTTTTGCATTTTTTTCAACTTTCCAGCAACACTGTGGCAATGGCATATTCTTTTTCGTGAGAGATCGAAATCCAGATTTTGCCGATGCCCCTTTCCGTCAGATAGGATGCCGTTCTTCCGGTGACATGCACTTCCGGCGCGCCGGCATCGTTGTTCCGGATCGTGATCTCGGAAGGCGAACAGTTTCCCCCCAAACCGGTTCCCAGCGCTTTTCCCAGAGCTTCTTTTGCCGCCCAGCGTCCTGCGATGAACTCCGCCCTGCCCTTTCCGTTCCGTTTCTCCGCCATGGATATTTCATCCTGTGAAAGGATCGTAAAAAGGAATGTAATACCGTTTTTTTCATAGAGACGCTGAATACGTGCGACTTCCGTAATATCGTTACCGATTCCCAACACCATAAAAACCTCCCGGTTCTCCGTTCAGCTCTCCCAGCATCCGGAATGCGGGCGGCCGTTCCCGATCCGCATAACGATAACTGTGATAACCGTATTTTGAAACAATGATATGATCCAGCAGATTGATCTTCAACGGCTCCAGCGCCAACCGGACCTCCCGGGTCACGATGTTATCCTCCCGGGAAGGAGTCACAATCCCGCTGGGGTGATTATGACACATCACGATGGATTTTGCGGACTGAAGCAGCGCATGTTTCGCCACTTCTGTCGGGAAAACCACCACGCAATCGGTTCCGCCCCGGCTGACGATCTCCGTATGGATCAGCATATTTTTTGTATTGAGATAAAACACCAGCATGTTTTCCTCGGGCGCATCACCGAGGCGCATCCGGGCATAGTCGCAGAATTTCTCCGAGTCATCCATAAAGTCCTCCTCCTTGATCTGCTGACCGAGGTAACGGACCATAAGGGAACGCAGGAGTTTGATCAGGATCGCCGTATTTTCCCCGATCCCGGGAGTGGCAGCCAGATCCGAGATCTCTGCATCCACGATTTTATCGAGGCTGCCGTATTTTTCCAGCAGCCGTTTTGCCATGGGCTTCACATCCCGCCGTGCGATGGCATAGGACAGGAGCAGTTCCAGGATCTCATAATCCAGAAAAGCATCCGGTCCGGCAAGCAGATATTTTTCCCG
>JAGAPM010000025.1 GCA_017623265.1 Lentisphaeria bacterium
AGAAAGAAAATCGGATCCTTCCGCCTCGAACTGACGCTGTGCGGCATCGGCTTCTTTGGCGTGTTCAAAGGGACGCTCCCGGGGATCGGGCATGGAGAGAAACGCAGCGATCACCAGAATCTCCGGCAGAACATGGCGCTGTTTCGCGGCAAGGATCATTTTTCCGATGCGGGGACCAACGGGCAGCTCGGACATTGCCCAACCGGTTTTCGTCAGTTTTCCCTGTTCATCTGTGGCGCCCAGATCATCCAGTGTCACTCTGCCTTCTTTGATGAGAGCGGGGCTCGGAGGATCTACAAAGGGAAAAACTTCGATCGGCGGGAGTTTGAGTGCTGCCATTTGAAGAATGACTCCGGCGAGGCTGGACCGCTGGATCTCCGGTGCGGTGTAATCATCCGCCTCTTCCAGTTTTGCTTCGCTGTAAAGATGAACGCACACGCCATCCCGCAGACGCCCGCAGCGACCGCGCCGTTGTCTTGCGCTGGCTTTTGAAATGAACTCAACCCGCAGTTCCTGAATGGAGCTTTTCGGGTTGTACCGGCTGAGCCGAACCAACCCGGTATCGATCACGAACCGGATCCCCGGGATGGTAAGAGATGTTTCCGCCACGTTGGTTGCCAGAATGATCCGGCGTTGGCTGGACCGTTGAAAGATCCGGTTCTGTTCTGCGGCACTCAACCGCCCGAAAAGAGGCATAACTTCTGTGTGGGGATAGTTTCTGCCGTCCAGCATGTCGAGGGCGTCCCGGATCTCCCGTTCGCCGGGGAGGAACACAAGAATATCGCCGTTTTTGTCAAATTCAGATAATGTTTCAACGGCACGGGCGATCGCTTCGGAAAGGTCATCATCCTCTTCGCCGCTTTCCTGCCAGATGTCTTCGATGGGAAAAAGTTTCCCTTCCACTTCCACAATGGGCGCTCCGTGGAAAAAGTCCGAGATCCGTTCCGATTCCAGCGTGGCGGATGATATAATGATCCGCAGATCACGGCGTTTTTTGAGGAGCAGTTTCAGGTAGCCGAGAAGAAAGTCGATATTCAGGCTGCGCTCATGGACTTCATCCAGAATAATGCAGTCGTACTGCAGCAGCAGGGGATCAGTGCGTGTTTCCGCCAGAAGAATACCATCCGTCATAAACTTGACTACGGTGTTATCGGTGGTATGGTAATCATAACGGACTTTGTACCCCACTTCGCTGCCGTTTGCCACGCCGGTTTCTGTTGCAAAACGGGAGGCAAGAGCGGTTGCCGCCAGACGCCGCGGCTGGGTACAGCCGATCCTGCCTGCACGCCCGAAACCTTCCAGCAACGCCGCTTTCGGAAGCTGGGTCGTTTTGCCGGACCCCGTGGAGCCGCAGACAATGACCACCTGATTTTCTTTCAAGGCTCGCCGGATGGCAGGGATCTTTTCCGTGATGGGCAGATCTTCCGGAAAGGTGCAGGTCAGTTTCTGTGCGTGGAAGTGCAGGGATGATTTTTCTGCTGCGGTCAGATCTTCCAGCAGCGGCACTGCCAGTTTTTCTGCAAGAACAGGATCTCCGTTTGCGGCGGCAAGGTATTCCTTGTAGCGGGCAGAAAGCCGCCCCCGCTGATTGAGGCGGATCTTCCGCCAGAGGGCGCGGATCTTATCATAATTTTTATCTTGGGCAGCTGATTCTTTCATAGTGGATAATATAACACGGAATTTGATTTTTTCCACAGGCATGATATATTATTTTAACAAAACAAAAACGCGCCGGAGGTCAGAATGTCCGAAGTAAACTACACACTGGAAATGCCTGTTTTTATGGGGGCTTGCGGTCCCGACGGGACATTGCGCAGTCATATTTTCTTTGATTATCTTCAACATATTGCTGCCTGGAACGCCGAGGAAATGGGGTTCGGTATGAGTGCGATCAAGGAAAATAACCTGATCTGGGTTCTCTCCCGCCTGAAGCTGCAGATCGAAAAATCTCCCCGGTACGATGATGTGATGCGCATCGAAACTTATCATAACGGCACGGAACGGATCTTTGCCAAGCGTCAGTTCGCCCTGTATAATGCGAAGACCGGCGAGCGTTTTGCCTGTGCCACCAGCTATTGGATGTGTCTGCAGCTGCCCACGCTGCGCCCGAAAGCGCCCGCAGCCGCCCTCGGTGACGGCATCTATGCCAATGCGGAAAAACCGGATTTCTTCCCCCATCTGGAGAAACTGGAAAGTCCGGCACCCTGCGTGGATCCGGTGGTATATAACATCAGCAGCAGCCATATCGACCTGAACGATCACTTGAACAATGCGTACTATGCTGCATTCACCACGGATTGGATCGCACGGCAGGTGGGGCGTCCTGTGAAACTGCTGGAGATTCAGTTGAACTTCAACCGCGCCATGATGTTCGGGGAGGACCTGATCGTTTCCGGCGTTTTGGATCATAACAATTTCTATGTGGAAGGGATCGACCGGGAAAGCGGAAAAAATTCCTTCCAGAGCCAGGGGAGTTTTGTATAATGCAGAGAATTTTTCATCTTGACTTCAATTTTCTGATGCTGACAAAAGAGGAGATCCGCCGTCAGCTCACCAGCGTTGCCGCCATGGGATACAATGCGATCCTGTGGGAACTGGAGGACAAAGTCCGCTTTGAAACGATCGCTCCGTGCATCCATCCCGATGCCTTGAGCAAAGAGGAATTTGCGGAAATTCTTGCGTACAGCCGGAGTCTCGGTCTGGAACCGATCCCCTTGCTTCAGACGCTTGGTCACGGCGAATATGTCCTCAGCAATGAAGACTTTGTGCCGTTGCGGGAACTGCCGGAGTGGAAAGACTGCTATTGTGTCAGCAAGCCCGCCGTCCGGAATCTGCTTTCCCAACTGATCGAAGAATATCTGGACCTGTTCGGTGAGATAAAATCTTTCCATCTCGGCGGAGATGAAGCCTACTCCTTCGCCCAGTGTCCCGTCTGCGCCGCAAAAACGGAAAAAATGGGAAAACTGGGGCT
>JAGAPM010000231.1 GCA_017623265.1 Lentisphaeria bacterium
CTCGTGGCAGTGGGCGCCCCGCATCATCTGCGGAAAAGGCTCCAATCTGCTGGTCAACGGCAAGCCGACTTATTTCCGGGGCGTAACCGAACACTGCTATTTTGCGGAAACTTGCAATCCCCATTTTGATAAGGAAAAATACCTGCACGAACTGGGCGTTCTCAAGTCTGCCGGGTTCAACTTCATCCGCTGCCACACATGGTGTCCGCCGGAACCGTTCTACGATGCCTGCGATGAACTGGGGATCTATGTTCAGACGGAGCTGCCCTCGGTTTATTCCTTCGATGAAGCCCGCGCGATCATCCGCATGATCCGCCGCCACACCTGCGCCGTCATCCTGTGCGAAGGCAACGAAAAGATCATCTGTGAAAAAGCGATCGAACGGCTGCGGAAACTGGTTACGATCCTGCATGAGATGGCGCCGGGGATGCTGTTCAATCCCCAGGAAGCCATGCGACAGGTGGAATATGATTGCGATATGACACGCGATATCACCATGTCCCCCTTCCCCCACGATACGGAACGGATGAAAAAACTGGCAGATCTCTCCGAAGTCTTCGGCGCATTCGGGGAAGGCAATTTCAGTTATGCCCACGACCTGTTCCCGGGCGTGGAGGAACAGGAAAAGATCCAGTCTGTTTATCTGGGGAAGCCCTGTCTCAGTCACGAAATCGGGATCCTGGGCGGCTATCTGGATTTCGAACTGGAAAAACGCTATGAAGGCACCTTTATCGGTACTGATCTTTTCAAAGCGGCACGGGAAAATATGACAAAACATGGCGTCTATCAGAACCGGAAACAGTATTACGAAACAAACTGCCGTTTTATCTCATCTCTGCGCAAACAGCTGGTGGAAAATATCCGCAGCTGCAAAAGCGTCACCGGCTACGACTATCTGGGTGGAATCGATACCCACTGGCACCTGATCGGCTATCCCTGCGGCGTCTTCAACGAATTTTATGAAGAAAAATACGGCGAAACTGCGGCGGATGTACGGCTTTACAATGATGAAAGCGTGTTGCTCTGCGGCACCGGATACGAGCGGAACCGTTTCTGCGGCGATCAATTTTCCGAAACACTGCGTCTTTCCTATTACGGTGAAGCACCGGTCACCGGCACGGTCCGCTGGACCTTTGAGATCGAAGAAAAAAATGTCGCAGAAGGCAGTGCCGACTTCAGCAATCTGGAGCCGGGGTCTGTGTATGATCTTTGCGCGGTCCGCTTTGCCATTCCCGCCGGAACAGAGGCAAAACGGGCTCTTCTGAAAGCAGAAACGATCCTGAATGGGAAGACCATCCGGAATCAGTGGAAATACTGGTTGTTCCCGAAAACGGCGGAAACGATCCCGGAAAATGTCCACTGCGTGGATGCCCTGACGGAGGAACAGATCACATACATGGAACAGGGCGGCTCGGTACTGCTGACCGGAAACTTCCCCGGCACCACCATGCTGGAAAACTTCCGCCCCCATACCAGCGGACGCTCTCTCGGTCACTCCGGCACGATCCTGCATCCGCACCCGGTCTGGGAGCGTTTCCCGCAGGAAGGCTTCGGCGACTGGCAGTTTTACCACCTGATGAAAGAATCCACCTCCCTGATCCGGGATCCGGAAATGCCGGAATATACCCCCATCATTGAGCTGATCCCCTCCTTCAAGCTGATCAAACGGAAGTCGTTGCTGATGGAATATCAGGTCGGGAAAGGCAGGCTTCTCGTGTGCGGATTCCGTCTGGACAAGACATTCGATCCCGCCTGCTGCTGGATGAAACGGATCCTGCTGGACTATCTTGCCGATCCGGTGAACTACGCCGCAGCACCGGAGTGGTCCGGCGATTCTCTCCGCAACCGGTTGGGATTTGCAAAAAAAGCAGCCGCAGGCAAGAAAATCGATGCCGGCGGCCGCCCCATTGACGATTGAGTTGAATCCGTTTTATACCATGTTCCGCAGGCGCCGGATCCGCTCTTCTGTGGGCGGATGAGTGGAGAACAGAGAATCCAGCGGGTAGTAGATGTACATGGGCGCAACTGCATTGCCGCCCAGTGCATCTGCGATCTCTCCGTTGTAACGGGGTGCGTCGCCGCTGAGTTTTTCCAACGCCCGCGCCAAACCTTCATTGTAAGAACAGAGCCGGACCGCAAACGCATCGGCGGCGTACTCACGTTTCCGGGAGATACTCATGGTCAGCAGCGTGGATATCAGAAATGTAACAGGCTTGATCAACAGATAGACCAGCAATCCGGCGATCACCTCTTTGCCGCTGTCATCATCCCGGTCGCTCCTGCTGCGTGAGGAAGCAAAAATCGCCACAATATAACCGACCCACTGAATGATCTCGGCAAGAACAAGCATTGCTGTCTGCATGGAGGCAGCGATCTGACACACCATCACATCCCGATGGACAATATGGGCGATTTCGTGGGCAATCACGCCTTCCAGTTCTTGATCATCCATCATATCCGCCAATCCCTGCGTCACAGCGACCATGGCGGAATCCGGTCCCCATCCGGCGGCAAAAGCGTTGGGGATATTGGTGTTCATGATGTAGACATCCGGCACTTTCGGAAGTCCTGCCGAGATCGCAAGTCCTTCCACAAGATGAATGATCCGGCGCTGTTGGATCTTGTCCGGATCGGCTTTTCTGCAGCCGGTCAGGTGGATCACGGCAAACTTTGCAAAAAGCAGTTCCAGCGGGATCACCACCAGGCACACGATCCCGCCGATGATCAAACCCAGTTCCAAATCTCCGAGCAGATCACCGAGCAACCAGGAAAGTCCCGCAATACACGCCGCCATCAGGATCAGCAGCACCACCGTTTTGATATAATTTGCGCGGACTTCCTCCGACGCAATGCGGATTTCTCCGGCATGCATAATAAAACCTCCGGATTACAGGTTGCTGATCCGCAGATTATCCGCTTCTACCCGGGCTTCCGCCGCAATTTCAAACATCTTTTCCGGCATGCAATGGGCAAAACCGGCAACAATGCTGGAGGGGAACACGATAATCGCCTGATTATACGCAGAAACCGTCATATTGTAACGGTTACGGGCGTAAGTCACTTTGTCTTCGCAGTCACGGATATCCAGCATCATCTGACGGAACGAAGCATTAGTCCCCAGTTCCGGATAGGCTTCTGCCGTCGCACGGATATTTGCCATGATGTGGTTGACCTGATTATCCGCCGCCATGGCTTCTTCTTTATTGCTGCTGACAAGTCCGCTCCGGGCGGCAGTCAGTTTGGTCAGCACATCTTCCTCAAACTTCATCTGCATTTTGAGCGTATCCACCAGATTGGGGATAATATTCGCCTTGCGCTTGAGCTGCACATCAATCCCGCTCCAGGCTTCCTGTATCGTAATCTGCAGCCGTTTGAACGTGTTGTAAGTGGAGATCCACCAGAAAAGGATCAGAACAACGACAACAATGGTAATAATGAGTCCGACAGACATGATTTCTTCCTTTCGTTTTGAGTATTATCTGTTTCGCATAATGTAGCACAGATCCGCATAAAAGCAAATGCAGAACAGGCTTTTCAGATCAGTTCGTCTTCTTTGGAATGAGGCAGCTCAAAAGGCGTTTCCCGTTTCGTGCCGATGGGAACAAATTTCAGTTGATAATGTTCTATGATCCAGCGGACAATGTTCGGGACCGGCAGCGTGGTGACAATGGCAAGGACCACAATGGCGTTGAAGAAGTTATCGTTCAGCATCCCCAGGTCCTTCCCGATGGCTGCGGCTGCCAGCGTGGCGGAAAGCTGCGGAACGGTCATCACACCGGCACAAATCCCCTGCGCATTGCGAAAGTTGCAGAGTTTCAGCGCAAACCAGCCGGAGAAGACTTTACTGCCCACAAGCCCGATAACCGTCAACAGAATGATCGTCAGATTATCTGCAGCGCTGAAAAGCACCTTGAAGTTGGTCTTCATCCCGATGGAAAGGAACAGGAACGGGATCAGCAGACCATACCCGATCCCCTCCAACTTCTGAAAGAGCGTCGGACCCTCGTGATCGGATTTCATCTTGACGATCCGGGAAAGGCCCAGCCCCGCAAGGAACGCACCCACCACCAGATTGATCCCCAGTAGCTCACCGCAGATCACCGTCAGCAGAATGATAAACAGAAAACACCAGGTAATGGAATCCTCACCATTGGGCAGCAGTTTCAGGATCAGCCCGCCCAGCCTCGGCGTCAGATAGAGGACAACAATAAAGTAAACAGTAACGATTCCCAGGAAGACCCAGATAAACGCATTGCCGAAAATGGAGGGATCAATGTAATCAAAAATTGAAAGTGTTTTCGTTGCAAGTCCCTTTGCCACATCCGGATTCATGACTTTTTTCATCTGCACACTCACGGCAAGCAGGATAATACTCAAAATATCCGTAATGACCGTTGAAATCAGAACCGCCACACCGAAAATCGTACGGGTCAGATTCAGTTGCCGGATCACCGGAAACACAATACCAACGGAGTGCGAGGCAAAAAGCGATGCATAAAGCAGCTGTCCCGGCAGGTCATCCGCCTCAAAAAATTTATAGACCAGATACCCGGAAACTGCCGGGATCAGAAAGGTCGTAATACTGAGCATGATCACCGGTTTCCGGCTGGAATCCAGCGACTTGAAATCTGCCTCCATACCGGCAAGCGTCATCAGGAAGAGCAGCCCCAGAGAGCCGAGGGAGTTGATCAGTGTCATGGCATTCTGTTCAATGGAGGCGGCAGATCCGCCGAAAATGACCAGCTTCTCCGAGAGATGTCCCACCACATCAAACCCGTTCGGTCCGATAACCATCCCGATGATCATCAGCGTAATGACTTCCG
>JAGAPM010000232.1 GCA_017623265.1 Lentisphaeria bacterium
CCAGGTTTCAAAACTGGAATCGCTGCGGAAGGTCGGGAAGGCTTTGTATGCGCGGATAAACGCATCCTGAACGACTTCCTCGGCATCCTGTTTGTTTTCCAGCAGCATGTAGGCTACCCGGTAGAGTTTGGCGGAGTAAAGTTCCACGAGACCGTCAAATGCAGAAACATCGCCGTTGCGGTAAGCTGAAAGTAGCTCTTCTTCCTTTGTCTTTACCTGAACATCCATTGTTCCCTCCTTTTGTTACAATTGTGTGTTGTTGGCTACTTTGCGAATCCCCTCGCATTGTGTTGGCAAAAAATATAATCCATAAAAAACGCACTTTCAAGAGGAAAAAATCAAAAAATTTAAAAAAAATTCAAAAAAAACAGAAATACATTTGCGAAAATCAAAACATGTGCTAAAGTAATAGCAATAAAATTCCAAATAAGTAACAAACAAAGAAACGAACGGAAGACACACAAATGGGTAACCTGAGAAAAAAACGCCGTCGCAAGATTGCTCAGCACAAACGCAAAAAAATGCTGAAATCTTTGCGCCATAAGAACAAATAATTGTTCGGCACAAATGATTGGGAGATTTCGCCTTATTTTGCGGAATCTCCCTATTTTTTTTCTTCTCATTTTACAACCTGTGAAGAAAGGGAAATCATGAAATTCAGCTTCAAATTTATGGCGGTGCTGTTTTGCGCTATGACTTGCCCTCTTTGTGCCGCAGATGAGTTTTATGCCGATTATACGGAGGAAACTCCTGCTGAAATACTGCAGCCGGTCATGGATGGTGATCCTGCTCTTCAAAAGTGGCAGATCCGGTTTGCAGATGCCTGCGCGCTTATCATGGGGGAGGATCAGACAAAACATGCAGAAGCAAGAATGCTGCTGTACAAATTACTGGATGAACAACCTGATTCACGGGAAGTTCTGAATCTTTTATCCGTTATTTTTGAGGCGGATCCAGCATGCCGGAAGGAGATCAGGGAGCAGGTGAGTCTGCTGGTGAAAAAGCATACCCGTTCGATTCCGCTGAATATGTTCGTGTTTGATCATATTACGCGGGATGTGTGGGTCACTGACTTTTTGAAAAATGCTTTGAAGTTTTATACGGAAGAACCCAATACAATCGCCGCCGCAACAAATGGTATGAGACATGTGCGTAATGTTATCTTTATGTCCAGTGTATTTTGTGTGGAATATCAGACTCCTGAACTTGCCGTTCTGATGAACCGTTGCAGAAATGTAAAAGCATGGTTTGACGGGGTGGATCTCCAGTTGCTGCAGACGCAGCTTAATATTCTTCATTCCCTGACTGTTTATCCTTTGTTTTATGTGGCGCAGGGAAAACCGGAAGTCCTTTCTTTCTATAATGAGTTGCGCCGCCGTTATTTGGAAATGATTCTGAAAGATGGTTTGGATTCCTTGCACTCCGGAGATAGCCGGAGACCATACTGCAAACTTTGTGCGGATCTTCTTTCTGATTCACCGTCCCGGAAAACTTTTATTGAAAAGCTGGAGAAATCACTTCAAGAACAGCCCGGACATGCAGCGAAAACGGAATTGCTGGCATTCCTTTACGCGGCAGAGCAGCAGAATGATACAGCAATTACGCTTCTGCAGACTTATTTGAAAAATGCGAAAGAAAAGGATGTCGGCATGATCCTGCTGGGTTATGAACTCCTGACCCGTGCGGCACGTTGGGATGATCTGCTGGCATTCACGGATGAATATTCGAAATATCTGCCAGAAGAAGTCGGGACCGGGCTTCGCTTGGAAATGTTGAGAACTTTTCTGAAAAACAAAGATCCCCTTCGTGCTGCTTCGGCTTTGGCATCCATGAAGACTTTTCAGGCTCTTTCCGGTCGGATTCAACTGTTGGTGCAGGCACAAAGATTTGCCGACGCATATACCCTCCTGAAAGAACAGGCTCTTCCCCGTTTCGCGGCGGGTGAAAAGGCTGCCAATCCGCAACAGGAACAGGCGTTCCTGATGACTGCCTCTGCTTTGACAGATTTGTATAAAGATTTTGCAGCAACAGAGACCCTTTATCTTGTCTGGCTGAAAGATCATCCCGATGATCCGCTGGTCCTTAATAATCTGGCTTATACCTATGCTGTACAGAATATAAAGTTGGATGATGCCTGCCGCATGAGTGCTGCCGCTCTGAAAGCCGATCCCGGCAATGCTGCGTTCCTGGATACGATGGCATGGGTGCTTTACCGTCAGAAGAAATATAAGGAAGCGGCTGCTGTGATCGAAAAAGCAATTGCAGCTTTCGGAGAAGATATACATGAGGGGTTGGAGGCGCTGGAGCATGCCGGGGATATCTATTTTGCTCTCGGTGATAACATACAGGCAAAACTGTACTGGCTCCGTACGATGAAAATATTGAAAGATATGGAATTGAAAGCAGAAATAAAAAAATCAACGGAAATAAAACGGATTCAGAAGAAACTTGATAAACTGAAGGAAACAACTGAAAAATGAGTGCGATCCTTAACTTTTTTAATTCAATCCCCATTACCGCCCGCGTGGTGGCGCTCCTGTGCTGTTCCAACCTCTTTATGCTTTTTGCGTGGTACGGGCATTTGCGGAGCCTGAAAGAAAAACCGTACATCATTGCCTTGCTGGTCAGCTGGGGGATCGCCTTTTTTGAATATACGCTGATGATCCCCGCCAACCGCCTCGGGGCGACTCAGTTTTCTCTGGCACAGCTCAAGATCATGCAGGAAGTCATTACCCTCGCTGTCTTTGTTCCTTTTGCTCTCCTTTATATGAAGGAAAAGTTTTCATGGGACTTTGTCTGGGCAGGGCTTTGTCTTTGCGGTGCGGTCTATTTCATGTTCAGAAAGGCGATATTTTGAATTTTTTTAGAGAACTTTCAAAAAAAAACTTGCAAAAATGCAAAGTGCAAGTATATTATTGTTTCGAGTGCTGAAAATAACTAAGACATTAAGGACATAAGGCTACTATGGAAAAAGCGAAAAAAACAGAAATCATGCAGAAGTTCGCACGTAAAGAAGGCGATGTCGGTTCTCCGGAAGTCCAGATCGCTGTTCTCACTGAGAAGATCGCCGAACTTACCGAACACATGCGCGCAAACAAGAATGACCACAGCTCCAGACGCGGTCTGATGATGATGGTCAACAACCGCAAGAAACTTCTCAAGTACCTCGCAAAAGAAGATCATGCGAAGTATATTGAGATTTCCACTGCCCTCGGTATCCGTGGTCAGAAGTAAGTGCGGAATCTCCATTGCGCAAATGCCCGTCAGGGCTCTGGACAGGCTGTCACCGGCAGAGATGAGCGGTAAAATGTACCGCTTTTTGCGGGTGGCGGCTTGATTCGTATTCACGGTTCGCCGTGATTGGTAAAAACAATAGAAAACAAGTTCAGGACTCCGGTTGTCGGAGACTTGGAAGAATTGCCGGACGGTCCGGTGATGAAAAGACAGCAGATTCGTGCGTGATCCTGCAATTTTTGTGGAATCCGGCGACATCAGGATTCGGGGAAGAGAGATTCGAATATTGATGTCGCGGTTCCGCCGGAAAAGCAGTAACCGTGAAGAGCAGTTTTTTTCAATCCCGACCAACTGTCCGGCAGAAACATACACCCGGGCGCGCAAGTGCCCAAAGAAGAAGGAGGCATGATTATGCCGGAAACAACTGTTACGATCAACATCGGTCCGGGCAAGGACATCACCCTTGGCACCGGCAAGCTCGGCGGGCTGGCAAACGGTCAGTGTACGGTCCGTCTCGGTGACACTGTGGTTTTCTCTGCTGCCTGCTCCGGCGCGGCGAAAAAAGGTCAGGATTTCTTCCCCCTGCAGGTCGATTACCGTGAAAAATTCTCTGCTGCCGGCAGATTCCCCGGCGGTTACATCAAACGGGAAGGCAGACCTTCCGACAAGGAAATCCTGATCTGCCGTATGGCGGACCGTCCCATCCGTCCCCTGTTCCCCGAAGGCTTCTTTGATGAAGTTCAGGTCTGCGGACTGCTCCTCGCAGCGGACGGCATCAATGACGGCGACGTTCTCTCCATGCTCGGCGCGTCCTGTGCGCTGTGCCTTTCCGATCTGCCGTTCCAGGGCCCCATCGGCGCTCTCCGCGTGGGCATGATCGATGGTGAATATATCGCCAACCCCACCAATGAAGAAATGGAAAAGAGCAGCATTGAGCTGGTCTATGCCGGTCTGCCGGATAAAGTCATTATGATCGAAGGCGAAGCCAAAGAATGCAGCGAAGCCGAACTGGAAGGCGCCATGCGTTTTGCCAATGAGATCGTGAAGAAAATGTGCGCGGCTCAGGTGGAACTCATGGAAAAAGCCGGTCGTCCCAAGAAAGATCCGGAACTGCACATCGTGCCGGAAGACATGGCTGCTGCGCTCAAATCCGTTACCGGCGAAAAGCTGGAAAATGCCTGTCTGATCCCGGGCAAGGAAGCCCGCATGAAAGCGCTGGATGAGATCCAGGCGGAAGCGGTGGAAGCCCTCAAGGCGGAATACGAAGAAAAGTATGGCGAAGAAGACTTCATGTTCTTCCTGAAGATGGGCTTTGACAAGCTCGTCCAGAAGATCATCCGTACCGCCATTCTCGAAAAAGGCTATCGTCCGGACGGTCGTGGCGTGACGGATCTCCGTCCTCTGACTGCCGATGTGAACGTGCTGCCGGTGGTTCATGGCAGCGGTCTCTTCCGTCGCGGTGAAACGCAGGCGCTGGTCATTGCCACCCTCGGCGGTCCCCAGGACGCACAGGAAACGGACCTCATCACCGGCGGTGTCTCCACCAAGAAATTCTATCTGCACTACAACTTCCCCAACTACAGCGTGGGTGAAGTGGGCAGAATTGCCGGTCCGGGCAGACGTGAAATCGGTCACGGCAATCTGGCGGAACGCTCTGTGAAGCAGGTCATTCCGGCGGACTTCCCGTACACGATCCGCTGCGTGTCTGAAATCATGTCCTCCAACGGTTCCACCTCCATGGCTTCTGTCTGCGGCGCAACACTCGCCCTGATGGATGCCGGTGTGCCCATCAAGAGCCCGGTCGTGGGTATTTCCTGCGGTCTGGTGACGGATGATACCGGCAAGGAACTGATTCTGACGGACATCATCGGTGCGGAAGACCATTACGGCGACATGGACTTCAAGGTCTGCGGTACGCTGGATGGCATTACCGGTTTCCAGCTGGACCTGAAGCTCCCGGGCATCTCCATTGATACCCTTGCTCGCGCTATGGCGCAGAACAAGGAAGCCCGCGCCAAGATCCACGGCGTTGTGCGCGACTGCATCCCGGCTCCCCGTCCGGAACTCAGCCCCCGTGCTCCCCAGATGGAAGTTGTCAAGATCAATCCGGATAAGATCGGCGCCCTCATCGGTACCGGCGGCAAGAACATCAAGGAAATCACGGAAAGCACCGGTGCTCAGGTGGATATCGCCGACGATGGTTCCGTGAGCATCCTCGCCCAGAACAAGGCGGTTCTGGAAGAAGTCAAGCGCAAAGTCCAGTTCTACACTGCGGAAGCCGAGATCGGCAAGATCTACCGCGGCGTGGTCAAGACGGTCCGCGACTTCGGTGCGTTCGTGGAAATCCTCCCCGGTCAGGATGGTCTGCTCCATATCTCCGAAATGGCAAACTATCGCGTCCAGCAGGTCTCTGACATCTGCAAGGAAGGCGACTACCTGACGGTGAAGGTCATCGACATCGAAAAGGGCAGCGGCAAGATCCGTCTCAGCCGTAAAGCCGCGCTGGACGAACTGGATAAATAAGATCCCGTTCTGATCGCAGAATCCCAAACGCCGGACCATAAAAAGTCCGGCGTTTTTTCGTGTCGGAAAAAAGATTTTTTATGGTTTTGTTTGACGCTCCGTTCCTTAGTGTCGCCGGGGAAAAGTTCCCCGGTGATCGGAACGGGTCTGTTTTTGACGGGCGACCAGTCGCATGAATGGGGGTAGGGGGGAGCCGTCAAAAACAGCACCCCAAAGGGGTGTTTCTATAGTGCCGCCCAACTGCGCTGCGCTTGTTCGCGGCACGGGGGGATTTATTTGCCATGTCAAAAAGTATGGGG
>JAGAPM010000233.1 GCA_017623265.1 Lentisphaeria bacterium
CCTCGTCAACCGATTTGGAGAGGATTTCCTCCGGCGAGTATTCGGCAACGAACTCTCCCCACATGCGTTAAAATCCGGCTTTAGGATCAGATCGTAATATGCGGCAGGAAAAACTTTCCGCCGGATGATATCGTTGAGAAAGAGGAACATATCATCTGCCGTGGAGAAGGCGGAACCGTTGCCCAGCGGGACATCGGCAAGATAGCAAGTCTCATCGTTGTGAACGCCGGGTTCCCGGGTGGGATGGTGGTGCTGGACTTCATACGGACCGGCACCGGGGGCGAGCCAGGTGGTATGCGTCATGCCCAGCGGTTCCCAGAGCCGTTTCCGGGCGAGAGAATCCAAATCCATGCCGATGACATTTTCCGCGATCTTTCCCAACAGCACATAGTTCCCGCAGGAATAGGTGAAAGTGGTCCGGCGGGGAACTTTCGGCATCCACGCATAAAGCTTCCGCATGAAGTCGGCATGATCCGCCGAACAGTACGGCTTGTCATTATCGAACCCGCTGGCATGGGCGGCAAGGTCTCGCACAGTGATGGTGCAATCTTTTCCAAGTGCATGATCCGGAAGATATTCTGTAAACGGTGCGTCGAGATCGATTTTTCCGTCCAGAGCCAGCAGCGCCACACACGCCGCCGTAAAGACTTTTCCGGTGGAGGCGATATCGAAACGGGATTGTGCGGTCATGGGGATCGCGCCGGCTTGAATCCCGAGTGCAATCGTTTCATCGTTCCGGTTCGTGCGGACGGCAGCTCCCTGGATCAGACCGGAGTCGATCTGACGCTGAATCTCATCAAGTACCGTTTTATCTGTCATGGCTTATTCTCCTGTGAGAGGATGTTTTCTGCTGTTCAGGGGGAAGGTGACACGGGCGCCATCCTTCCGGTGGGAAGCGTAGATCCCGTAGATCATTTCCAATGCCTGCCGTGCGTTATAGACGTTGGAGACCGGCTGACGGTGCTCGTCCAGAGCGCATACCAGATCCCACGCAGCGTAATGCAGACCACGGATCATGAAGTCCGTGTGGCAGACCCCGGGAACGGTCTGGATATGGTCTGGGTAGGAAGGATCTTCGCCGGGAATGATCCGTGTTTCGGGGGCAGGGTACTCCTCAAACGGCACACCGAACTCGGCGGGATGTCTCGTTTGGGAAAAGATTACCGGAAAATCCGGTATGATGTCCGTGAAGCGTGCGGTCACGATCCCTTCCGTGCCCCGGATGGATAGTCCCATGTGAGTGGTTGTGGTCCGGTAATCGCAAAGATTCATCCGGCTTTCAAAGGTGCCGCGCACATTGTCCGGAAAGCGGAAGTCGGCAAAGATCTCCTCCCCGGCACAGGGCCCCACGTCTTCCAGCGTCTTGCGGAATTCGTCTTTTCCGGTGACGTGCCCGCCGCTGCGCAGTTCCGCCCGTACGGACTCCGGATCGCCGAAGAGATAAGTCATCAGGTCCAGCAGATGCGTTCCCAGAGTCATCAGGTCCTCTCCGCCGCCCCGGTGGTCACACTTTCCGTAGGTGGAGACGGTCAACGGCTTGCCGATCTTTCCGGAGTCCAGTGCATTTTTCACCGCCTGAAACTGGGGACAATATCTGCCGGGATGTGCCACGCACACGGTGATCCCGCTTTTCTCCACGATCCGTACGGCTTCATCTGTTTCCTCCAAATCGGCGGAAAGAGGCTTTTCCGTAAATACATTGCAGCCGAAAGATGCCGCCAGACGCAGCTGGGGCAGGTGGGAAAACGGCTCGCGGGAGGTGATCACGGCAATATCCGGTTTTTCCTTTTCCAGCATTTCCGCCGGATCAAAATAGCGTTTGTTTGTGTTCAGGCGCCGTTTGACTTCTGCTTCATCCACATCCGGATTGGAGTCGGAAAAGGCGCAGACTTCCACCCCCGGCAATCCGGTGAAGGCGGTATGCAGCCCGTGTAAGCCCAGAGTGGGCTTGGAGGTATCGAGAAAAACAGCAACTTTTTTCATGTCTGATCTCCTGTGTCTGGTTTTTCTGTTCCATAGAAAAACATACAGCCAAAAAGCGGGGAAACAACCGGATTTTATGAAAAAACAGAAAAAGATTGTGAAAATTTGCACTTGTTTTCAGAAATTTGCATGATATATTGAAAATATTGCACAAAATTATGAAACAGGAGCAGAGAAAAATGAAGATCGGAGAGATCGCAAAACTGGCGGGCGTTTCCCCGTCGACCGTGTCCCGTGTGTTCAACCACCATGCCAGCATCAGCGAAGAAGTGCGGCAGAAAGTGCTGGCGATTGCCCGGGAACATGCCTATCATCCCCGTCTGAACTCCAAACAGCGCAATGTGGTGATCATAACGCCTTACAGCAGTATGTATCCGCCCCAGTGCTGTGTGGAGATGATCCTGATGGCGCTGACCCGGGAACTGCCGAAACGGGGATTCCGTCTTGAGATCCTGCCCCACGACAATCTGGAGCGTCTGGCGAGCATGCAGTTTTGTGCGGCTGCGGCGATCGGAGCCGAGCCGGAGGATTTCCGGAACTGGTCCAACGAGCAGAATGTGCCTCTGATCATGATTGACCGTGATATGGAGACCCGTTCGCCGGATGTGTATGTGGTACGGCCCGATGTGGCGATGGGTGTGGAGCTTGCGCTGGATAAACTGACTTCATCCGGCAGAAAACGGATCGGCTGCATCATCCATGGCAAGCCCGGGACGGGCAATGCGGACTTGCGGGCGGAGGCGATCCGTAAGTATATGAAAAAGAAGAATCTGCCGGAGATGATCCACTTCGGGGACGATCAGGAATATTTGGAGATCATCGGGAAATTGTTGCGCAGAAAAATCGATGCTCTGTTCTGTCCGGGCGGAAGTGGCGGGATTTTAGCGGCGTATGCGCTCTCCCTTTTCGGAAAACAGATCCCGGAAGATGTGGCGCTGATCGCCTCTGAACAGACCTTTTTTTCCCGGTACGGCATCCCGCCCCAGACCACGATCAGCCCTGATTATACGGAGCTGGCAAGTGCGGTGGCGGATGTCATTGAAAGCCGGATCAACGGCGAACCGGTGAAGCGGAAAACGGTTCTGCCCTATGTGCTGATCGAGCGGGAAAGCGTCTGAAAAAGAGATCAATGCACATCCAGCACGGGGTCGGTGTAGATCACGAACCCTTTGGCATAGGTGCAGTTTTCCGGCAG
>JAGAPM010000234.1 GCA_017623265.1 Lentisphaeria bacterium
GGATCTTCAGAACGGCGAAGGCGAGTCCTGTGCCGTGGCGGAGTTTTCCACATTTTAACCGGTTACAGCCGCCCGCTGATCTGATCCTCCGGCAGAATGCCTTTGATGTCGTAGATCACTGCCGAGCCGTCGTGCAGGTTGGCAAGATCAAGAGCAAGAACTTCCCGGTGTGCCACGGCTAAAATCACGGCTTCGTAGTTGCTGTTGCGGAGGGTATTGATGTCCTGCACAGATCTGATCCCGTACTCGGCGAAGACTTCTTCCGGATCTGCCAGGGGGTCGGCGACATCCACGCTGCAGCCGAATTCCTCCAGCGCCCGGACCACATCGATCGCGCGACTGTTCCGGATGTCGGGGCAATTTTCTTTGAAGGTGATACCAAGCTGCAGCACTTTGGCATTCAGAACTTTCTTTTCCTTCCGGATCATCAGCTTTACGATCTGTTCCGCCACATATTTTCCCATGCCGTCGTTCATGCGGCGTCCGGCGAGGATCACTTCCGGAAGATAGCCCAGGGACTGTGCTTTATGGGTCAGGTAGTAGGGGTCAACGCCGATGCAGTGACCGCCCACCAACCCCGGTTTGAAGTCGAGAAAATTCCATTTTGTACCAGCCGCCGCCAGCACCTCATGGGTGTCGATCCCGATGATGTGGAAGATTTTTGCCAGCTCGTTTACAAAGGCAATGTTCAAATCCCGCTGGGCGTTTTCAATGACTTTCGCCGCCTCCGCAACTTTGATACTGCTGGCGCGGTGAGTGCCGTTTTTCAGGATGGAGTTGTAAAGGGCATCTACCAGATCTGCCGTCTCCGGCGTGGAGCCTGCCGTGATTTTGACCGTATTTTCCAGCGTGTGCAGTTTATCGCCGGGGTTGACCCGCTCCGGACTGTACCCGCAGAAAAAGTCTGTATTAAATTTGAGCGAACTGAATTTTTCCAACACCGGCACGCAATCTTCCTCAATACAGCCGGGGTAAACCGTGCTTTCGTAAATGACAATATCGCCCTTTTTCAGCACACTGCCGACTGTTTCGCTGGCTCGGTAAAGAGGCGTCAGATCCGGGCGGTTGTATTTGTCAACGGGGGTGGGGACCGTAACGATAAAAACGGTGGCATCACGGATTTCTTCCGGATCATCGGTGAAGGTGAGTTGAGTCGCTGCCCGGAGCTGTTCCGGTTCGCTTTCCCGCGTTGTATCGATCCCGTTCCGGAGGGCGTCCAGACGGGATTTTTTGATATCGAATCCGTATGTGTTGTATTTTTTTCCGAAAGCGATCGCCAGCGGCAGTCCCACATATCCCAGCCCGATCACGGCGATCTTCAAGTTATCCAAGTTCATAGTGTTGTCCTTTGTTCTGTTATCTTCTGTTGTAAATATACAGCGGGAGAGCCAACTTGCAAGTGGAAACTGAAAAAAGGGGCGATTTTCTTTGTCGTGAACTTGTTGGTATTCTCTTGAAAAAAAGGAAAAAAACAGTATATTAATAAAGGAAAAATTTTGATATAAGGACCAATTATGAATCATTGCATTTTATCTCCGGAAACGGTACGGAAAAAGAAAATGCTGATCCTGCTCTGCGGGGTGGTGATCTTTTTTCTGACCAGTATGGCAAAAGTGCTGATCCCCGGCACGATTTACGCTGACCTGCAGAAACTCGGGTTTGATTCCAGTCACATTGCATGGCTCGGCTCGGCGTTTCTTTATGCGTACGCTTTGAGTCAGCTGATGATCGGGTGTTTCTCCGACCGGTACGGCGGGGTGCGGATCCTGCTGATCGGCGGCAGTATGTTTGTGTTCGGCACGATCCTTTTTCCTTTATGCAGTTACTATCCGCTGATGATCGTTCTGCGGGTGATCACCGGTTTCGGAGCGGGCACGATTTTCCTCGGCGTGGCGAAACTGTTGGCGGATCTGTTCCCCGGAAAGTTCGGAGGTTCCCTCGGATGTGTCCTGTTTTTCAGCTATCTCGGACCGACCACCGGCACCATGCCCATGGTGAAACTGGTGGAGTGGATCTCTTGGAAACCGGCAATGATCATGCCGGGCGCGGTGGCGCTTCTGCCCATGCTGCTGATCATTGCGCTGGCAAAGGGTACGATCAAGCCGGTGACCCGCGGTCAGACGCTTCATCCGCTGATCGTAATGGTGAAAAATCCTTTTATGTGGTTTGTCTGTTTCGCCTGTGCCACGGTCTATGGTGCATACTATGCGTTGGTTGGGCAGATCGGAAAGAAGAGTTTTATGGACCTTTTCGGAATGGAACCGGGCAGGGCGGCGTTGTTCATCATGATCATGACCCTGATCGTGGCGGTGAACAATATGCTGGTTGAACTGCTGCTGAAATTGTTCGGCGGCAGAAGAAAAGCCGTGATCCTCTGCGGCGTGTTGTTGTCTCTTGCCGGGACGGTGGTCGGCTTGTGTGGTCTTGTGGCAAAATTAGGCGTGGTCTGCTTCGTGATCGCTGCGTTTCTGCTGGCGATCCCCGCCGGATTTTTTCCGATGTTCAGCACTGTGGCAAAGGAGTTGAACAAACCGAAATTTACGGCAATGTCCGTTGCATTCATCAATTTTATGGCGTTTGTGTTCATTTCCTTTTACCAGAACGTTGTCGGCTGGATCCTGCGCAGCAATCCTGCCGATCCGGTGACTCACGCCTACCCGTTGATTGCTTATGAGGAGATTTTCCTCTTCTTTGTGATCGGTGGTGCAATCAGTCTGGCAGCCTGTTTCTTCTTCCCCGAAACCCGGGATAAATCCCCCTGGCAGCGCTGATGTTATGAAAAAAGCGGGCAGACCGGATGTTTGCCGGTGGTCATCTCCCGCCAAACGGGGATCTGTTCCAGCGCTTTCCATTCATCCCAACGGCAGATCTGCCGGGGATCGTGTTCGCAGAGCCGGATCATGCCATCCGGCGACACGGTGAAAATGCCCTTTGCCGCAGGGCAATCCGTGGAAAGGATCAGGTCCGGATACTGTGCCGGATCCACGATG
>JAGAPM010000235.1 GCA_017623265.1 Lentisphaeria bacterium
ACGCTTTCTGTTTTTGAAAACATGTTTCTCGGCAAGGAACCGAGTGCATTCGGGCTGCTGAAACGTATGGAGATTATACTGAAAACGGAAGAAATTTTTGCCCGCCTTGACTTCCCGATCGATCCCAAAGCGCCGGTCGCTGCGTTGAGTGTAGCGGAAAAACAGATGCTGGAGATCGCAAAAGCCCTTTTGAATCAATCGGATCTGATGATCCTGGATGAGCCGACCACCGTTCTTTCCAAGGCGGAGGCAGCACGGCTTTTTGAACTGCTCCGGGAACTGCGCGATAATGGAACTTCCCTCATCTTTGTCTCACACAAACTGGATGAAATGATTGCCCTGTGTGATGAGGTCGCTGTCCTGCGGGATGGTGTTCTGGTCGCCCGGGATCCCGTTTCGGAACTGACCCCCATGGATATCGCCGGAAAGATGGTGGGCAGAAGTCTGACACAGGTCTTTCCCCCGAAAACGGAGGTCCTGCCGGATGCACCGGTGCAGTTTGAAGTTCATGACCTTTCCTCTGCCGATCATGTGGTGAAACAGGTTTCCTTTTCCGTCCGGAAGGGCGAAATCCTCGGCCTTGCCGGCCTTGCCGGTGCAGGACGGACAGAGCTTGCAGAAACGATCTGCGGTTTGCGTCGCCGCAAAAACGGAAAAATCCTGCTGAACGGTCAGGATCTTTCCCATTCCGGTGCCGGTGAAGTCTTCCGCCGGGGAATTTCCTATCTTTCGGAAGACCGTCAGGGAACTGCGCTGCTGACGGAGGAAAATCTGATCAAAAACACCACGCTTGCATCTTTGAAGAATTATTTGACATTCGGTTTTATCAACGGCGGAAAAGAGCGGACCAGCACAAAGGAATATATTCAGCGTTTCCGGATCAAGTGCGATTCGCCGGACAGCCTGATCTCCAGCCTTTCCGGGGGGAATCAGCAGAAGGTCGCCATCGCCAAAGGATTGGACACCCACCCGCATTTCTTTATCTTTGATGAGCCTACCCGCGGGGTGGATGTGGGCGCACGCCGGGAGATTTATGACTTTATTCACGCGCTTGCGGAAAGCGGAGTGTCCTGTCTGCTGATCTCATCCGATCTGGAGGAAGTCATTGGCAACTGCACCCGCGTGCTTGTGATGCATAATGGAACGGTCCGGGGAGAAGTCTCCGGCGCCGATATCAATGAAGAAGAGATCATTTATTACGCCACGGGCGTGAAATAACGCATACAGGAGTTGAGATGGGAAATTGTGAAAATCTGCCCGGTCAGGACAAACGGAAGAAGTTTCTGCCCTATTTTGTAAATGCCGCCAGTTGGATCGCATTGGCTGTGCTGCTGGCGGTCTGCATCATCGTCCGACCCGAATTCAGGAATCCCCAGACGCTCCTCATGATCGCCAAACAGGTGACGATCGTCGGGATTATTGCGCTCGGTATGACATTTGTGATCGCCGGCGGCGGGATCGATCTTTCTGTCGGCTCTCTATTCGCATTCTCCGGCGTGACTGCCCTGTTGATCCTGAAAGATCTTCAAGAGGCGGGAATGGCGCTTGCGTGGTCGGAAGGCGGCGTGTTTCTGATTGTGACTGTGGTCGCTCTTCTGGTCGGCGCATTGGGCGGTGCGTTGAACGGTCTTCTGGTGGCGGTGTGCAAGATCCCGCCGTTCATTGCAACGCTGGGGACGCTTTCGATCTTCCGGTCTCTGGCTCTTCATTTTGCAGAATCCGGCACGCTCCCCCTGCGGAATGTGATCGATGGCGCATCGACTCCCGGCATTTCTGAACTTGCCGCCCCTATGATCGGAAAATATGAGATCACTGCCGTGGTCTTTGTGATCCTGACTGCGCTCTGCTGGATCCTCATGAAATATACGGCGTTCGGACGGCATGTCTGTGCGGTCGGTGCCAATGAAAAAGTGGCGAAGTTTGCCGGGATCAATACCGGGCTGATCAAACTGTTGACCTATACGTTGACCGGTCTTCTGGTCGGTGCCGGTGTGGTGCTGTTCCTCGGACAGTTGGAATCCGTTCCCAATAATGCGGGCAATCTTTACGAGTTGGATGCCATTGCAGCTGTTGTGATCGGCGGAACTGCCATGAGTGGCGGCAAAGCCAATGTGTGGGGGACTCTTGCCGGTGCGCTGATCCTGGGATTGATCTTTGCATTCCTCAACTTTACCGGAACTGCTCCCGCATTGAAGGGATTGGTGCAGGGCGTGATCATTCTGCTTTCTGTTCTGATCCAGGGTTTTGCCTTTATGTTGAACCGGAACCGTGCATGAAATTTAAAAATTATCAATAAAAAACTGAAAGGAATGACGGATGAAAAAAGTATTTCTGATGACCTGTGCCGCATTTTGTGCCGCTCTGCTCTTCTGTGCATGCGGTGATGCCGGCAAGAGAACGATCGTGATCTCAATCCCCTCTGCCGACCATGGTTGGACCGGCGGGATCGTTTCCTGGGCGGAAAATGCCGAAAAGGAAATCGAAAAGAATAATCCGGATGTGGATGTGATCGTTCAGACAAGCAAGGATTCCCAGGAACAGGCAAACGGGATCGAAACCATGCTGGCGAAGGGTATCGATACGCTGGTGATCCTGCCTCATGAACCCGCCCCCCTGACCAATATCAGCAAAAAAGCCAAAAAACAGGGTGTTTTTCTGGTTGTTGTGGATCGCGGTCTGGCGGAACCGGTATACGATTTTGAAGTGGTCGGCGATAACACCGGTTTCGGTGAAGCAGCCGCCCGTGCCATTGGCAGAGAACTGAACGGAAAGGGTGAGATCGTGATCATGGAAGGGATCCAGTGTCAGGTCAATACGGACCGGGTCAATGGTTTTAAAACGGTCCTTGCCAAAGAATTCCCCGGAATCCGGATCCTGCAGAGTACCAATGCCAACTGGAGCGAAGAAGAAGGCATGAAAGTCATGGAAAACATGCTTTCCAAATTCAATCAGATCGATGCCGTATGGACCGGGGATGATGATGTGTTGAACGGCGCCCTGAAAGCGTACGAAAAATCCGGCAGATCGGATGTGAAACTCATGGTCGGCGGTGGTGGCAGTAAAACGGTCGTCAAGCGTGTGCTGGATGGTGATCCGCTGGTCCGTCTGACCGTGACTTATCCCCCGAAAATGATCTATGATGCCGCTCTTATGGCAGTGGAAAAGAAAGCTCCGCAGAAAAAGGTCGTGATCCCCGCAGAAATCGTGGAGAAGACCAACGCGGCAAAGTTCTATTATCCCGATTCCCGCTATTGAGCCGGATCAGCCGCCCTTCCGGAATGTGCCGGGCGTGACGCCGAACGCATCGGAAAAACACCGGATGAAATAGGCGGTATTGCGGAAGCCGCACATCTGGGCGATCTCTTTGACGGAGTACTGCGTCTGACGCAGTGCTTCCGTCGCTTGTTGAAGGCGGAGTTCCGTCACAAACTGCGGTACGGTCAAGCCCTGCGTTTTTTTGAATTCCCGGGAGAAATGCCATCGGCTGTACCCGGCTACCTCTGCCAGAACGTCCACGGTCAGTTCATCGCCCAAGTGATTCCGGCAGTAATCCAACACCTGTTCCATGGCGGCGGGACGGTTGCCGGTCAGATGCCGTTCCAGTTCATCTCCCAACCGCATGAGCAGACGGTAGGCTTCACTGGCGGAATCCCACGCAGAGCCCGGCAAATCGCTCTTCAACAGACGGTGCATGGAACTGACGGTCTTCCCTTCCGGTGATAACGGAACGACAACTCCGAACCGGTTGCGCAATTCACGGATCAACTCCCATGCCGCCCGACCGCTGTACGAGGCGTACAAAACTTCCCAATGGCGGGATTCCACAGGCAGAAAATAACGGTGCGGTTCGGGAAAGGTCAGAAGCATGGCATGACCCGGCGGAACATCATACGTTTTCCCTTCCCACTCCACAGAACCCTGTCCGGAAAGCGTGTACTGGATCAGGGCATGTTCCCCGTTCCCTTCGCTGCGCAATGTGCCGTCCCAGCTGTATTCATGACTGGAAATATAATGAAGCCCGATCGCACGCAATTCCACCGGAAGAGAAAAAATCTTTTCCGGATAAATAAATCGCCGGACGGTCGATGTGCCGAAACGGTCTTTCTCACCGCATATTTTTTGTATCTTTAACATAAATTTATCATTGATTTTCAATGTTCTGTTGTGTATAATATAGCACGAAAACATTATCAATCCAAACAGAAAAGGAAAAAATTATGAGAAAAAAGATCGCCTTCATCGGAGCCGGCAGTTTCGGTTTCACCCGCAGACTGGTACGGGACCTTATGACATTCCCCGCCTTCAAGGATGCCGAACTGGCACTGATGGATATTGACCCCGTTAAACTGGAATTCAGCCGCCGGATGACGGAAAAGATCCTCGCCGCCGGGAATTATCCGGCAAAACTGACCGTGACCATGGATCGGGAAGAAGCGTTGCGCGGAGCGGATGGCGTGGTCATCACCATCCTGCAGGGCGGATACCGGGTGTTCAGTACGGACATCACCATCCCCATGTCATACGGCGTCGATATTAATGTGGGTGATACCCGCGGCCCCTCCGGTATTTTCCGGATGCTCCGTACCCTGCCGGTCATGCTGGATATCTGTGCGGATATCGACCGATTCTGTCCCAACGCCATTGTATTGAACTACACCAACCCCATGGCGATGCTGTGCAGCGGGATGCAGAAAGCGTACCCCCATCTCAAAATCACCGGCCTCTGCCACTCTGTTCAGGGGACTGCTGCCATGCTGGCAAAATGGATCGGCGCCGATATGAAGGACATCACATACACCTGCGCCGGGAGCAATCATCAGGCATTTTACCTCAAGTATGAATGGAAGGGCGAAGACGCCTATCCGCTGATCCGGAAAGCCATCACAAAGAAGAAAGATATTTACCAGTGCGAACTGGTCCGCAACGAAATGTTCCTGGCGCTGGACTACTATGTGACAGAATCCAGCGGACATAACAGCGAGTACGTGGCGTGGTTCCGGAAACGCCCGGACCTGATCGAAAAGTTCTGTTTGCCCGGTATGGGCTGGAACCCGGGCGAACACGCCTACATCCTGAACCGGTACAAAGAACGGGCGAAAAACTGGAAAAAAGTCAGCGAGGATGCCCTGAAGGAGGAAGTGGACCTGAATCGGGGATATGAATACGCCTCCAGTATCTTCAACGCCATCTTCGGCGATAACGAACCTTATGAATTCAACGGCAATATCCCCAATACCGGGATCATCGACAACCTGCCTGCCGGCGCATGCGTGGAAGTGCCGGTCCTCGCCTCCAAACGGGGGATCGATCCCTTCCACGTCGGTCCCATGCCCGATCAGCTCGCCCTGCTGAACAATATCTCCTGCCGCTGCGAAGAACTGGCGATCAAGGGCGCTATGACCGGCGACCCGAATATGGTCTATCAGTCCATTATCTTTGACCCTCTGACTTCCGCCGTCCTCAGCCTTGCCG
>JAGAPM010000026.1 GCA_017623265.1 Lentisphaeria bacterium
GCTTCCATGGGGTCTTGCCCCAATCCTTCTTTTTCAGGCTGTCCGGACCGTACTTGATACTTGCTTTCAGGAGTTTTTCCACCAGTCCGTAAGAGACCTGCGTCCCCTTTCCATCGCAGAGCTGCAGATAGAAAAACACCAGCCCGGTGGTGGCAAGTCCGCCGGGAAAAATCGTCTTTTCGATGAGGGCGACTTTCGCTCCCTCCTCCGCTGCGGCAAGAGCGGCGGCGACACCGGCGACACCGGCACCGGCAACGATCACATCATAAGATACAGTGGGGATCTCTTTCGGTCTTTTCATAGTCATTCTCCGTAAATTTTCAGCTGGGTTCCGGATTTACTATAACTTCCGCCGGGGAAAAAGCAAATCCGGTTTGATTTTTTTCCGGATGTTGCTATATTTTTTGAAAACTCATCAAGGAGAACTGATCATGACAAAAAAATTCCGGACGATCGAAGAATGTGATAATCGCATGGCAACAAAAACAGCAGACAGCACCGGGCTTGTGTGGTTCGATGCCGCCGAAGCACCCATCGAATTGAGCGGGTTCGCCTGGTTCGATCAGGACCGCGTCTTCCGCCGGATGCCTGTCAAGCCCCCATACCAGCTGCCCCCGGGCGTTGAGTTTCTTGCATGGCACACCTCCGGCGGGAAAGTCCGGTTCAAAACCGATTCCAAACAGATCGTTCTGCGGGTGAAACTGCGGGAAAACGGGATCATGGACCACATGCCCCGCACCGGCAGCAACGGATTCGATCTTTACTGCGGCGAGCCGGGAAAAGAAACCTATTTCTATACCACCCGTTCCTGCGAACAGGAATACGATTTTCAGATCTTCAAGCAGGAAAAGGCGCAACTGCAGACTTTTACGGTCAATTTTCCCCTCTATCAGGGCGTGGATTCCCTGCAGATCGGGCTGGAACAGGGCGCAAAGATCCTGCCGCCCGAACCCCTGAAAAAATATGTGGCGATCTACGGAACCTCCATTACACAGGGTGGCTGCGCTTCCCGTCCCGGCATGGTCACCAGCAACATTCTCTCCCGGAAACTGGGCAGACATTTTGTCAATCTGGGCTTCTCCGGATCGGGTCGCGGCGAACCGGAAGTGGCACGCGTTCTGGCAGAACTGGATCCGGCAATGTTCCTGCTGGATTTTGAAGCAAATGCCTGGAACGACTATGAGAAAAAACTGCCGGAATTCATCCGGATCCTGCGGGAGGCACACCCGGAAACGCCCATTTTTGTCCTCTCCGGCTATCAGTACACCAAACGGTACACGCCGGAGGAAGGACGCCGCCCCGGCAATGTGCGCATGCAGCAGAAACTGATCAAATCCCTGCAGCAGGCGGGCGATAAAAAGATCTGGTCCGTGGACGGCAGAAAGCAGTTGGGCAAGTACGGCGCCGCCGCCACAGTGGATGGCGTCCATGCCACCGATCTCGGCTTCCAGCTGCAAGCGGAATTCCTCCTGCCCCGTCTGCGCAAGATCCTCGCCGGACTGGAATAAGCCGCAGAGCCGGTTCAAGGCGCGCTGAAAGAGCGTACTTTGCATTTTTTTGCAAAATATTCTGTTCCATTCTTGACACGGTGGTCCCCCCGTGTATAGTAAAAACATTATGAAAAGCAATCCTATCTCTTTAAGAAGCAAGCAAGTAAGCAAGTAAGCAAGCCTCGATCCGTAACAGAACCTCAAAACAATGGAGAAAAAAATGTCAGACGAAACGAAAAAATGCGTAAATTGCGGTCAAACACTTGAGTTTGACTTAAATGGATCAGCCCCGAACTTCTGCCCTGTTTGCGGCACGAAAATAGAGCAGTCCAATGTGCAAGAGATGGAAAATACCGCACCGGTGCCGGACCTCGCCTGTGAGGCGGAAAGTGAGCAGGCAATTCCGCCTCCGCCCCCTTTGGCAGGGCGTTGGAGAAGATGGGCAGCACGAATGTTTGATTTCAATCTTGAGAGTTTTCTTATTGGATTTGTAGTTGGCATTGTTGCGGAGCTTGGCGGTTTTTCCCTTAAACTATCTTCAAATTTAATTCCTTCAACCGGATCGGAATTCTTTTTCGGAATTCTGATCTGCTTTTTTGCATTTCTGCTTGATAGTTTGATCTATGCAATTTTCGGTAATACGCTCGGAAAATGGCTTTTCGGGGTAAAAGCAGTTATGCAGTTAGACAAAAGCAGTTTGACCGGATTTTATTATTTCACCCGGAATATGTACATTTATGCCATTGCTTTCTGCTTTGGCGCTCCGATCATCCCGCTTTTTACATTTGCATATCAACAACAGAAAGTTTACAAAGGGAAACCTACTACATACGATGAAAAATTACAGGTAATGAGCATCACCCATAATACCAGTAGGTTCAAAACTTTTATCGGAATCGTGCTTTTTATCGTAATGCTCTGTACCATTGCCTACATCAATGTCAGTGAGGAAAGAATGAAAAGAGAAGAAGCTATGAGAGACATCAATTCACAGCGAGTGGTAAACCCGACTTCGCCCGGATGGAATCAATAAGAGCATCAGGTCAGAAAACTTTTCTTTCATCTGCGGGCGATACAGCCTTTACTTTGCGGGCAGAACCGGCGCTTTGAGGTCTTTCCACTCCCCGATGGAGAAGGTCTGAACCTGTTCCGGGTGGGCGGGATCGATATAGAACATCAGCACCCGCAGATCCGGGAATTTTTCTTTCATCTGCACGGCGAAGTCCCTGCCTTTGATGAAGATGGCAGTTGAAAGGGCATCGGCATCCACGGCATGTTTTGTGATCACGGTCACGGAAAGCATATTCTCCACCGGTCTACCGGAAACGGGGTCCACAATGTGGGTGTAATGTTTGCCGTCGATCACCACATAACGCTCATAATTGCCGCTGGTGGAAACACTTTCATCCAGCATACCGGCGCTGGCGCAGGGCGCACCTTTCGGGTCGACCGGATTCTGGATCTTGACTGTATATTGTTCTTCTTTCGGCGGCGGTTCGGATAAGGTGATCACATTTCCGCCGGCGTTGATGAATCCGCAATCCAGATCCGTGGCTTTTCCCCGGAAACGGGCTTCCAGACACGCCATGAAACTTGCATCCTCACTGAGTTCCGCACCGATCGCCGTTTTTCCTTCCAAACGTTCCTTCGCCAGATCCAGCGCCGCCCCTTTGGCGATCCCGCCCAGATCCAGGCTCATCCCTTCCACCGTAAACCGTACGCTCATCTCGTCTTTATAAAAGATCACTTTATTCAGCCCGACTTTTTCTTTGGCGGCGGCGATCTCCTCATCCGTCGGCAGCGTCTTTCGGAAACGGTTCTTCCAGATGGCGGTCAGGGGTCCGATGGAAATATCAAACGCCCCGCCGCTCAAGTCATACATCTCCCGGGCTTTCAGCAGCAGCGCCCACAACTCCGGCGAACATCTGAACTTATCCCTGTATGCGTTTGCGTTCAACTGCGCCAGCTCACTTTGCGGATCGAACCGGTTGCACATGGCGTTCACATCCCGGAATGACCCGTTCACGATCTTGAAAACCGGTGCGGCGCAATCCTTATCCCGCAGATACAACCGGTAGGTCACATAGGTGGACATGGAATGAAAGGTCATGTCCTGCCAGTAAACACTGTTCTCTTTCAGGACCAGATGGGCAATGATCAGCCCGGCAAACATCAGGCAGCAGATCCGGATGATCCGCTTGATGATGGGCTTCTGTAAAAAATCTCTTGCAGTCATAATATTTCCTTATTTAGAGCGGGGATGAAACTGTTTGTGGACTTTCAGCAGTTTCCGCTGGTCGATATGCGTATAGATCTGGGTCGTACTGATATCCGCATGCCCCAGCATCTCCTGGATCACACGCAGGTCCGCTCCGTTCGCAAGCAGATGACTCGCAAAAGAATGGCGCAGCGTATGCGGATGAATGTTTTTCCGGATCCCCGCCTGAAGCGCCGCCTCCTTCACCACCTGCCAGATCCGTTCCCGGTCAAGACGGCTGCCCCGGTAGGAGAGAAAAAGATACGGCGAATCCTTCGTTTTCAGCAGAAACGGACGGGATTTTTCCAGATAACTTTTCAGCGCAGAAAGGGCTTTTCTTCCCACCGGGACCAGACGTTCCTTCGACCCCTTCCCGAACACACGCACCAATCCCTCCTCAAAACGGATCGCACCGTTGCGCAGCGAAGCGCACTCGGAAACACGCAACCCGCTGGAATACAAGAGTTCAAGGATACAACGGTTCCGGATCGCAAGAGGATCTTTCCCGCTTTTCGGATAAACATTCAGCAGGGCATCCACTTCGGAAACCGTCAGAAAATCCGGCAGAAGACGCCACAGCTTGGGGGATGTCATCACATCTGTGATGTCGGAAGGCACGATCCGCTCCTGATAAAGATACCGGAAAAAGGATTTGATCGCCACCAGACGCCGGGCAATACTGCTGCTTTCCAGTCCGCGATCCTTGCAATCGGTCAGATAATCCAGAATCTGATCCCGGGAAACTTGCGGGTACGCAGAAACACCATGCCCGCGCAAAAAGGAGATAAAGTCTTGTAAATCAAACTGATAGGAATCAACAGTGTTTTTACCGCAACCGCGTTCAATGGAAAGATAACCGGAAAAATGGGTAAGTGTGCGTTCCAATGTGATGACCCTCAACGATGCGGTACGCCATTTTGAAAGAAAATGGCGGGAGCGACGGGACTCGAACCCGCAACATCCACCGTGACAGGGTGGCACTCTAACCAGTTGAGCTACGCCCCCGCATCTCGTATGCCCTTAATATAGACCCCTATTTTCATTTTGCAAGCCCGGAATTGAAAAAAATTCAGTTTTTTTTGATTTTTGTTCGCAGAATCGCCTTTTTTGTGGTATCGTATAGAAGAAACCGAAAGGAAAATGAAAGATGAAAGAGATCGACCAACTGGATCAGGTCATGAAAAAACTGCGCAGCCCCGAAGGCTGCCCGTGGGACCGGGAACAGACTCATAAAAGCCTGAATGAATGTCTCCTTGGCGAAGTCGCTGAATATATGGACGCCGCCGAAGACGGAGATGATCACGCCATGCGGGAAGAACTGGGAGACCTGCTCATGCAGATCGTTCTCAATGCCGCTATCGCCGAAGAACGGGGCGCTTTCACCCTCAAAGATGTGGCGGCGGATGTGACCGAAAAGATGATTCGCCGTCACCCGCACGTTTTCGGCAATGAAGCCGTACAGAACTCGCAGGATGTGATCAAACTCTGGGAAAAAGTCAAAAAGGAGGAAAAGAAAGAACGAAAATCCGTGTTGGACGGCATCCCCCGCCATGTGGCGCTCTCCCAAGCAGAAAAAATGCAGAAAAAAGCCGCAAAACTCGGCTTCGACTGGTCAAAACAGGAAGACATCATCGAAAAAATTCAGGAAGAACTGGATGAACTCAAAGCCGAACTGAAAAACGGTGACGATATACGGATCGACAGCGAGTCCGGCGACCTGCTCTTCGCCGTCATCAACTTCATCCGCTTCCGGAAACGACATGCAGAAGACGTTCTGGCAGATACCAACGCAAAATTCAGCCGCCGGTTCCGGTTCGTTGAGGCAAATATGTCCACAAACGCCTCCATCGATGAGATGGAAAAACTCTGGCAGCAGGCAAAAGAAAACGAGTAAGGATACGGCAGGCGGCAGGGGCGGTTCCGCCGGATGCACCGGGGCGCACGCCCTTGGGCGCCCCGGTCGATCCGGCGCTTTTCCGGCGGAAAAGCA
>JAGAPM010000236.1 GCA_017623265.1 Lentisphaeria bacterium
ATTTCCCTTCCTGCGGGATCGGAGCGGGACCGTGTTTCGGCCCCTTGGCGACACAGCACATCTGTTCGACTTCATGAGTGAAGGTCATTTTGATTCTCCTGTATCGTTAGAAGTTTGGTTAGTTGTTTTTTGAGACAATCAAAAATCCATATAATATAACATACAGACCGCTTTTTTCAAGGGAAAAACGAGATTTTTCTCTTAATAATTAGCGAAACCGCCGAGCCGTACAGATTGGGTCTTCACATCTTCCATTTCCAGAATGTTCAGCACCTTCCGGGGCATGGCGATCCCCACACCGCGCAGCTTGACCGGGAAAGTCAGTTTCCGGTCGCTGCCTTTTCCGGACTGGATAAGGCGCCAGATATAACGGTCTTCATTGGGGCAGGGGATCTTTACCGGTGAGGCATCGGTCAGCGGACAGCACACCAGATGCCAGCCGTCGAAGTTGATCCCCAGCTGATCGGGCCAGTCATAGTAGGCGCTGAAAGTCATCCAGATATCACCGTCTGCATCTTCCAGCTCGAAGTAGAGCTTCGCCCAGCTGGAGTTGCCCTTGATCCACAGCCCCACCGTATCCGCCTTGCCGTTCAATTGGACCGGTTCCTGCGGACGGATGAATACGTATTCCTGCAGCAGCGGATTCTTCACTTCCGCCACGGGTGCGAGGTTTATTTCAAGACATTTGCCCCGCTCTTTGTCTGTAACCGTTTTCAGAGTGTAATTTCCCGGAGCCAGCGTTTGCAAACTCTTCGGGTTCTGTTTCAGGCGGCTGTGTTCTTGTGTGTCTACGGTCCAGTTCGCAGCATCATCCATTTTCACGGAGAGAACTGCATTTTCGATCCCGGGGTATTGTTCCCATGGGAATGAGCGTTCTTTTTCTGCGGTGAACGATTCGATCTTTGTATTGCTCATCAGGTAAACCGCTTCTTCGGAAACAAGAAGTTTTTCGCCTTTCTTCCAGACAAGCGAACGACCGTAGATATCCATGCCGTTCAGTTCTTTTTCGTCGGCATTGACGGCAGTCTTCACGCAGCCGCGGGGCGTCCAAAGTGCGTAGATAAAGCCGTTGTCCTTCTTGAATTCCAGCGCATAAACCGTCTGAGAACCGGTGGGGATCATACGGAGAAATTCCACCTGATCGAACACCTGCGTAAAGATCGCGCCCACACTGATGACCGGACGGGGTTGTGCCAGCGGATAACGGGTGAAGCCGCCGCCGCCCCAGACCGTGTTGTAGTAGCTGTTTGCCTTTTCAAAACCGCCGGGGACCGGGATGGTGGGAGACTTCCAAGCGTGAGCGATCAGCAGGTCACGGGCGCAGAGAGAGGCGTGTTTCCGGGGCGTAAAACAGCGGGGCAGGCGGGATTTCCATTCGTAACAGGCTTCCACACCAAGATCTTTGTAGCCGTAGATTCTGCCCAGTTCATAAAGTTTCCAGAAGGATCCGGCAGTGGAGCGTTCCGGCGGCATGGTCTGCCCCACCGATTCCTCCCCGATCCGGTCGATCAGATTCCGGGGATAACCCGCCCGGAACAGACGTGCGATCAGCCCGATCGTTCCGCCGCTGTTGCCGACAGTCAGCCGGATGTGCGGAGCATTTCTGCGCCATGCCTGCGCCAGTTCGATTGCACGCTGGGTCTTCTTTTCATCTTCCGCTTTCAGTTCCGGCGTGATCTCTGTGACGCCGCCGCAGAGTTCCAACGGATCCGGTCCGCCACCGCTTTCATGGAAGATCAACGCACTGTCCGTATGGGGATAACGTTTGATCAGACGCTGGATCTGGGCATCCAGATCTTTCGCCCGTTCTTCCGGAGTTGTCGCCTTGGAGCGCAGATAGGGGAACGGACCGTGCATCATCTTGTGAGATCGGACTTCTTCTTCGGAATACTTGTAATTCCAGAGCTGCGCCTTACGGGCACCGATACGGTTGTAAAGATAACTGACCGTTTCCAAATCGCCCGGGGTGCCGTGAGCGCCGCCGAAGTTCCAGAGAAAATACGGGGAATCATAGAATGCCTTTCTGGTGTCGGCAGGGATCCGCACAAAAGAGCCGGCATAGTTGACCAGCACCTTGCCCGTGAGATCTTTCAGTTGAACGTTTACCGTGTAGTGTCCGATGGCTTTTACCGGAAATTCGGCACGGATCGAAGTCTTTTTCGCAGGTTGCGCCGCCCAGATATCCTGTTTGGAAAAGACGACCTTGTTATCCAGATCTTTCACGATCCAGTTGACTGTGACTTTCTGATCCGCCGCTCCTTCCAAATGAGCGGTCATGGCAGATGTTTCATCCGGATAATAGA
>JAGAPM010000237.1 GCA_017623265.1 Lentisphaeria bacterium
CCCTGCGCTTTCAATGCGTTGAAGATCCGGGCATTTTCCGGTGATGCCGCTGCACGGTCGCTGCCGGTGGTATCGATCCCGAGGGATGCACTCATCTGGGCGAGGGCACTCATGCCGATGCCGCCCGCACCGACAAAATGCAGAGACTTGAATCTTGGGCTCATTTTTTCAGTCCGGCTTCTTTCAGAAGTGCTTCACGGATAAACCGGGAGAGCGGCATTTTTTTTGCTTTGGCTGCAGCTTGGATCGCTTCAAATTCCTCTTCGTCAAAGAGGCGCATATTGATGAGCTGGGTATTGGGCATTTTGCGCCAGACATTGCGGTCGATCTCGTCCACTTCCGCATCGGTCATGCCGAAGCCTTTGAGAATGCCCCGTGCCATCATCTTGTAGCCGCGGGGAGTCATGTGGACGCCATCTTCGGTTACGACCGTGCTGGTGATTTTTCCGTTGACCATATACTGTTTGACGACTTCCCACATGGGAGTGTTCAGATCTACAAAGATCAGCCCGCGCTTGGCTGCAAATTCCTTCAGAAAAGCATTGTACGGAGCGAGTTTTGCATTCTTTGCGCCATCCATGGGATCCCGCTCAAAGATCGTGGCGGAAAGGATCATCAGCTTCACGCCTGCTTTTTCCGCTTTATCTGCGATCTCAGCAACTTCTTTCTTGTACTGCTCCAGCGGCACTCCGTTTTGACCGTGCCAGACATCGTTGATCCCGCAGCTCAAGGTCATCCAGGTGCCTTTCTTGTCGATCACATCCCGCTGCATACGGGCGTTCATCTGGTTGGATTTATGACCACTGACACCGGCACCGATGGTCTTGACATCCAGTTTTTTGTACTTCAAAGCCACATCCACCAGTTTACAGTAGCCCTGGGCATGACCCCAGCCGCCTGCGGTGATGGAGTCACCCATAAAGACGAGGGTATCGCCGCTTTTGATTTTGAGTTCACCGGCGGAGAGAGCCACCGCACAGAGGCTGACGGAGAGGATTGCGAGCATTTTTTTGACGTTCATACGGAATTTTCCTTTCGTTTTTTCAGGTTTGCAGAATTATAACGCCACTTTTTGAAAAATGCAAACTCCGGAATTTGAAAAATCTTTTTTTTGTACTATATTTACAGCAGTAAGTAACAGGAAAGGATCATTATGGCAGGCGGAATTCACTACGATTCTTTTTCATTTCAACCTTTGGCGTATATCCGGACAGCGGCACGATACCGGTATGAAGAACCGCGCCAGTCTGTCTTTTCCCCCACTCCGGCACGGCTGGAATTTGTTTCCGATGCCCGGTTCCGGGATGCGCTTGCCGATTTGGAGGGCTTCGAACGGATCTGGATCATTGCCGTGTTTCATCTGAATGTGAATCCGGACCGGACTGCCAACTGGAACCCGAAAGTCCGCCCGCCGGTCACACCGGAGGACCGGAAATACGGCGTATTTTCCACCCGGTCACCCCACCGCCCCAATCCCATTGCGCTTTCCTGCACGGAGATTGACCACATTGAAGGAACCGTGATCCATCTGAAATCCTGCGATCTGCTGGACGGGACCCCAGTTCTTGACATCAAGCCGTACATTCCGGAAGCGGATTCGTTCCCGGAATCGGCGGCAGGCTGGCGAGATCAGCTCCGGGAGGATGTGTGGACAATTGATTATGCACCAGCGTTTCTGACGCAGGCTGAATTTCTGCGGGAGTTCGGTGCGCCGGATATGCTGGCGTTCTGCCGTATTCAGCTTTCGATCAATCCCCTCGACAAAACCCGGAAACGTTTGGAACTGCTGGAAAATGGAATGTATGCCATCGGCTGCCGCACCTGGCAGATCCATTTCAGCGCAGATACGGAAAAGAAACGGCTGGCAGTCCACCGGATCGTTTCCCATTATCAGCCGGAGGAATTGCTGCCCGGAGCGGAAGATAAGTACGGCGATAAAGATATCCATCGGGCATTTCTTGCCGGACCCGGCAGAAAGTATGGCGTGTAGTGGAGATCCGTCTGGCGGAAGTATACGGATTCTGCGCCGGAGTCCGCAGGGCTGTGGAAATCGTGGAAGATGCCCTGAAGGAAGAGAAAAAAATCTTTTTGATTCATGAACTTGTTCATAATGAACAGGTAACAGTAGAGCTTGCGTCAAAAGGCGTGGTTTCCGTATCCAGTTTGGAGGAGGTCCCGGAAGGTGCGACTCTGATCATCAGTGCCCACGGAGCCGTACCGCAGATTTTTGCAGAGGCACGGCAGAAAAATCTGAAGGTGATCGATGCCACTTGCCCCCTTGTCCGGAAAGTCCAGCAGAGTGCCGGTGAGTTGACAAAACATGGATTTCATGTGCTGCTTTTCGGGAAACGGCAGCATCGGGAAGTGGAAGGGATCATTGGCTATACTGCGCCGGGTATGTGTACCGTATTGGAAAACCGGAAGGATGTTCTGGAGTTCGTTCCGGAATCCGGAAAAAAATATGCCACTCTTTCGCAGACGACCCTGAATGAACAGGAAATTGCAGAGATGAATCAATATCTGCAGAAACAGATCCCGGATCTTTTGATCTCCGGCAATGTGTGTCACGCGACCGGCGAACGCCAGAATGCAGTCCGGCAGTTGGCGGATGAATGTGATGGCGTATTGATCATCGGTTCAGCGAACAGCTCCAATACGCTCCGTCTTCTGGAAGTTGCAAAAGAAAAATGCCCCCGTACCTATCTGGTGTCAAGTCCGGATGATCTGCCGGATCTGACCGGGATCGGAGTGCTTGGCGTTTCCGCCGGAGCATCCGCACCGGAATCGCTGATCCGGGATGTGCTGCAGAAGATCAGTTGTCAAGATCCCACAACTTGCGGTTGATTTTATCGTATAAACCAGGCAGAAGCGCCCGGACAATGAACAGCGCAAAGGAAAGACTGCGCGGGTAGGTGATCCGCTGTTTTTTCCGTTTCCACGCTGCATAGACCGTTTTTGCCAGATCCCGGGGAGAATGGGAGGATGAACCGGGTGAGTTGGGCGGCTTTCGGGTGCCGCAGGACCGGGAGGAAAAGCCCGTGTTGACCTGTCCGGGTGCCACATCCAGTACGTGAATATGATGTTTCCGGATCTCCTGACGCAACGAGTTGGAGAACATGGCAAGCGCCGCTTTTGCCGCACAATACGCCCCCATGCACGGGACCCAGATCCGTCCAGCCGCACTGGAAATGTTGATGACCGATCCGTGAGCAGCAGCCAGTTGCGGCAACAGGAGCTTTGTCAGTGCGACCGGTGCAAAAAAGTCCAGTTCAAAGACTTCCCGCAAATCTTTTTCATTCATTTCCTCCCAAGTGGCGTAGATCCCTTTTCCCGCATTGTTGATGAGGATGTCCAGCCTGCCGCCGGTGATTGCCGAGACCTGATCCGCAATCCGCTCCCGGTCCGCCGGAAGAGTGATGTCTGCTCCGATCCATTGGATCGATTCCGGCAGTCCTTCCGGCTGACTCCGGCTGACCCCGATCACAGTAATACCACATTCCATAAAATATTGCGCCATCGCTTTTCCCAGTCCGCTGGAAACACCCGTGATCAATGCGTACATATTCAAATCCTTTCCTTCTGATGTCGGTCCAAAAGCAATATGGCACGGGTTTGGAAAATATCAAGCGCTTTTCAGAAGAAGATCCGGAAAATCAGGCGCACGGGGCGGCAGCCGTACCACAGCCCAAGTGGCTGCGGTACAGCCTCCCTGCACAAAAAAAGCGCCCGGGTAAGGGTGCTTTTTTGTGCAGGGAGACCAGCCCTTGTTGAAAAGCCGACTTTTCAACAAGGGTGGGCTGCCGCCCCGTGCGTGCTGTGCGGACCGGTCGACTTACTTCTTATTCGGAACCAGTTTTTCCAGCTTGCAATAGGGACGCAGGACTTCCGGAATGGTCACGCTGCCATCGGCCTGAAGATGATTTTCCAGGAAGGCAATGAGCATCCGCGGGGGTGCCACTACGGTATTGTTCAGGGTATGAGCGAAGTATTTGCTCTTGTCGGCGCCGTTCACGCGGATCTTGAGCCTGCGAGCCTGTGCATCGCCCAGCGTGGAGCAGGAACCGACTTCAAAATATTTCTGCTGACGGGGAGACCATGCTTCCACGTCCACGGACTTGACTTTCAGGTCTGCCAGGTCGCCGGAACAACATTCCAGTGTCCGGACGGGGATATCCATGGAGCGGAACAGATCCACGGTATTCTGCCAGAGCTTATCGAACCACGCCATACTTTCTTCCGGCTTGCAGATCACGATCATTTCCTGTTTTTCGAACTGATGGATCCGGTAGACGCCCCGTTCTTCGATTCCGTGAGCGCCTTTTTCCTTGCGGAAGCAGGGGGAGTAGCTGGTCAGGGTGATGGGCAGCTGTTCTTCCGGGATGATCTGGTCGATGAACTTTCCGATCATGGAGTGTTCGCTGGTGCCGATGAGGAACAGGTCTTCCCCTTCGATCTTATACATCATGGATTCCATTTCGGCGAAACTCATGACACCGGAGACCACGCTGGATCGGATCATGAACGGTGGGACGCAGTAGGTGAATCCCCGTTCGATCATGAAGTCGCGGGCGTAGCTGAGGATGGCGGAATGGAGTCTGGCAATATCACCCATCAGGTAGTAGAACCCGTTACCGGCAACGCGGCGTGCGCTGTCCAGATCGATCCCGCAGAAAGATTCCATGATCTCGGTATGATAGGGGATCTCGAAATCCGGCACCACGGGTTCGCCGTAGCGCTGGACTTCCACGTTTTCCGCATCGCTTTTTCCGATGGGAACGCTGGAGTCGATAATATTGGGCAGCACCATCATGATCTTGGTGAGAGCAGCTTCCACATCGGCTTCTTCTGCAGAAAGTTTTTCGATCTGGGCGCCATCGTTGGCAACTTCCTGCTTAACGGCTTCGGCTTCATCTTTTTTGCCCTGTTTCATGAGCATGCCGATCTGTTTGCTGGCGGCGTTGCGCTTGGCGAGCAGAGCCTGAACTTCGGTCTTGATCGTGCGGTTGCGCTTATCCAGTTCGATCGCTTCATCCACCATGGGGAGTTTGTGATCCTGGAACTTTTTACGGATGTTTTCGCGGATCAGGTCCGGGTTATCCCGGAGCAGTTTAATATCGAGCATTGTTCTTTCTCCTTACATCAGAACTGGGGCATGGGGAATGCCTTGGTGAATTCGCGGACTTCTTCCCGGATCGCTGCCAGCGCTGCTTCGTTGTCCTTGTTGGCAACGGCGCGGTCGATGAAGTCGGCGATTTTGAGCATTTCCGCTTCTTTCATGCCGCGGGTGGTGACGGCGGGCGTACCGATACGGACACCGCTGGTGACCATGGGTTTTTCGGGGTCGAAGGGAATCATATTCTTGTTGAGGGTGATCCCCGCCTTATCGCAAGCGATCTGGACTTCTTTACCGGTAGCCTGTTTCGGGCGGAGGTCCACCAGCATCAGATGGTTGTCCGTGTCGCCGGAAACGATC
>JAGAPM010000238.1 GCA_017623265.1 Lentisphaeria bacterium
CTACTCTACCGCTGAGCTATGCCGGAGCGTATGAGCATTAATATACGCCCTGTTTTTGAAAATGCAAGCCCGATTTGAAAAAAAATACGATTTTTTACGGGAAAAGTGAAAAAACGGTATGTAAACTGTGTCTAAACCGGAAAAAGGAAAGGAGAGATGCCTATGTTTTGTTATCAGTGTCAGGAAACGAAGAAGAATTGTGGCTGCACTACGGGTGGAATGTGCGGAAAAAAGATATTGACTGCTGAACTCATGGATCAGTTGATCCGGCAGTTGAAGATTCTGGTTCAGTCCCGGGAGCCGGATTTGAAGCTGGGCAGATTCGTGGCGGAAAGTTTATTCATGACCGTGACCAATGCAAATTTTGATGATACCCGCCTGAAACTTCAGTTGGAGGAGGCGAAAGCTCTGTCCGGAGATGCCTTCGCCCCCTGCGGCGTCCTCGCCTGTCCTGATGATGATATGCGGTCCCTGCGGGAACTGCTGACCTACGGGCTGAAAGGGATCGCCGCTTATTATGCCCATGCGGTCCGGCTGGGAAAAGAGGATCAGAAGATCTGCGATTTCCTGTTCAAAGCCCTTGCAGCAACCGTAATGGAGGAATCCGTTGAGGCTATGACGGAGTTGGTCCTTGCCTGCGGCAGAACGGCGGTCGATACCATGGCGCTGTTGGATTCCGCCCATCGGGAACGGTTTGGTAATCCGGTACCTGCATCCGTCCGGACCGGAACCGGTCCCCGTCCCGGGATCCTGATTTCCGGTCATGACATGCAGGATCTTTATGAACTGTTACAGCAGACTGAACATGCCGGAGTGGATGTCTATACGCATGGAGAGATGCTTCCGGCGCATTATTATCCTGTCTTGAAAAAATTCCAGCATCTTTACGGCAACTACGGTTCATCCTGGTTCCGGCAGAACGAGGAATTTGCTTCGTTCAACGGTCCGATCATTCTGACGACAAACTGTATCATTCCGGTGCAGAGCAGTTATCAGGATCGTATTTTTACCACCGGAACGGCAGGGTATCCGAATATTCCCCACATTCCGGACGGTTCCCCGAAAGATTTCAGCGGAGTAATCGCTCTGGCGAAGACCTGTCCACTGCCGCAACAGCTGGAAAACAACCTCATTCATGGCGGATTACCGGATCTGACCGGAATCGCAGAAGATGTCATGGCAGGTAAGATCCGCCGGATCGTGGTGATGGCTGGCTGTGACGGCAGACACCGGAGCCGGGATTATTATACCCGTGTGGCGGAAGCACTGCCGGATGATGTATTGATCGTGACTGCCGGGTGTGCCAAATTCCGTTTTATCAAGCTGAAACGGAAAAATATCATAGATGCCGGACAATGCAACGACAGTTACCGGATCGTGACTATGCTCAAAACGATCAGCGATCTTTCCGGGATCCGGGTGCCGGTTTCTTTTGATCTTGCCTGGTACGAACAGAAAGCGGTGGCGGTCCTGCTCGCACTGTTGTCTCTCGGCTATCGGAAGATCCGTCTCGGCCCCACGCTGCCGGCGTTTCTTTCACCCGGCGTGGCGAAGATTCTTGTGGAAAACTTTGCGCTGAAAGGGATCGGAGAACCGGAACGGGATGTGGAAGCCATGCTGAACGGCTGTTGAATGTTTATTTTTCAGTGGGAACAACGATCCCTTTGATAATGATGTTCTGGCAGAAGATGAATACGATCAGCGTGGGGATCGCTGCAACTGCAAGGGCGGCAAAGCCGACCGCCGGGGAAGAGGTTTGCTGCAGTTGATAGAGGTAGACCATCATGGTCCACATGTCTTTCTTCTGACAGAGCAGGAATGCCATCATAAAGTTGCCGTAAGCGGCGGTGAAGGCGCCCAACGCAATGACTGCCAGCACCGGAGTGGAAAGGCACATGCCGATCTGCCAGAAAACGGTCCATTCACTTGCACCGTCGATCGCGGCGGATTCGTACAGCTCCTTTGGAAGACTGTCAAAAAATCCCTTGAGCAGGAAGATATTCCAACTCCGGGTTGCTGGCATCCGTCCGACCGCAGACGGCACACTTGTGGCGATAGCCCCGTTCAGCATCCTTCTTTTTCTGCTGGCGAACGGCAGACTTGAACTGTATGGTTTGCTTGGAG
>JAGAPM010000239.1 GCA_017623265.1 Lentisphaeria bacterium
CCGGAAGAACTGATGCGCGCCCGCTACTCCGCTTATGCAAAAACGGAAATTGATTTTATTGTCGACTCCACCCACAAGGAAAAGCGGGAAGAAAATGACCGCGGCGAGATCGAAAACTGGTCAAAAAAGTCCGATTGGCTCGGTCTGGAAATCATTAAAACCGCCGATGATCCGGAAAAGGCCGATACCGGCTATGTGGAATTCATCGCAACCTACGCCGACCGGGGCGTAAAACTGGAACACCACGAACTGGCGGAATTCAGAAAAGTCAAGGATGAATGGTTCTTCTATGACGGACAGCTCGTTGCCCAGCATCCGTTCGTGCGCGTGGAACCCAAAATCGGCAGAAATGATCCCTGCCCCTGCGGATCCGGTAAAAAGTACAAAAAATGCTGCGGTAAGTAATCATGATCTGCGACCATATCAGCAACCGGAAAAAAGTCACGCTCGCAGACTCTTTTGAAAAGGCATTTGCTTTTCTGGAACAGTTAACCGATACCACACCGGACGGAACTTACGAACTGGACGGCAGAAATGTTTATGCCATGGTTCAGAGCTATGACACGGTCCCCGGGGAACCGCCGAAACTGGAAGTACACCGGAAATATATTGATATTCAATATACCATCTCCGGCACGGAAGTCCTCGCCTGGACACCCTGCGGGGAAATGATCCCCGAGGAAACGCCGTACAATCCGGAAAACGATGCTGCGTTTCTGCAGATCCCGGAAGAGACCGAGCTTGCACGTCTGGAAATGAAACCGGGCATGTTCGCGGTCTTCTTCCCCGGCGATGCCCATTGGGGAAAAGTTCAGTCTGCGGCTGCCGGTCCCTCATCCGTCCGGAAAGTCTGCGTAAAAATCGCTGCGGATACCCTGTGAACGACCTGCTGAAAAAAGCGAAAAGTTCTCCCCGCGCCCTGAACCGGGGGGAACTGATCGACCTTCTGCTCTCTGCGGATCGGGAAGCGCTTTTCCGTGCAGCGTATGAAGTCAAACTGCATATCATCGGAAAGCGGGTCAGTCTGCGCGGACTGATCGAAATGGGGAATCTCTGCAGTAAGGATTGTCTGTACTGCGGGATCCGGAAAAGTAACCGGAAGACCACCCGTTTTCAACTGGATGAAGATTCCGTTATCCGTATGGCGGAATGGGCATACAAGGCCCATTACGGCTCCATTGCTATCCAGTCCGGGGAAATCGAATCGGAAGCCCATACGGCAATGATCGAAAACATTCTGCTCCGGATCCGGGATTTTTCCGGCGGACAGCTGGGCGTAACACTTTCTCTGGGCGAACAGACAGAGGAAGTCTATCGCCGCTGGCGCAATGCCGGAGCGCACCGTTACCTTTTGCGGATCGAGGAGAGCAATCCGGAACTTTACGCCAGGCTGCATCCTGCCGGGCATGATTTTGCCCGCCGGTCTGCCTGTCTGGATCTGCTCCGGAAGCTGGACTATCAGGTAGGCAGCGGGGTCATGATCGGATTACCCGGACAGACAGCAGAAGATCTGGCGAACAATATTCTTTTCTTTGCGGAAAAGGATTTGGATATGATCGGCATGGGCCCCTGGCTGCCTCATCCGAAAACTCCAATGGGGAAAGATTTCAATGATTCTCCGGAATTCCGGCAAAAGCAATTGGATCTGGGCTTGCGCATGATCGCTGTCACCCGGCTTTATCTTCACAATGTGAATATTGCTGCGACCACCGCCCTGCAAACCCTCGCCCCGGATGGACGGGAACAGGGACTTCTCGCCGGTGCAAATGTCATTATGCCCAATGTAACCGATACACAATACCGGGCGAATTATCAGCTTTACACGGGGAAACCCTCTCTGGATGAAAACTCGGATGAAACCCGGCAGAAACTGCAGGATTCCATCCATGCCATCGGTGAAGAGATCATCTGGGATCAGCGGGGCGACTCCCTCCGTTACTTTCAGAGGAAAGAACAAGCATAATACAGAAAGGATTTTGTCATGCTGCAAATTCCGTCTTTTTTTCAGGCGACCGGAGAATTCCCGGTCCCGGCGCCCACCTCTTTCATCAGCGGATTAGAAGGAATCCGTCTGGAACTGTTACAAAATGCGTTGAAAGAATTCAGTTCCCCGGACAGTATTCCCTGTAAATTTGAATTTATTCTGGATCAAACGCTCCGGGAAGATACTTATCTCTTGGACTTTTCGGCTGAAAATATTCGTGTTTCGGCATACGATCCGGATGGGCTCTGGTTTGGGCTACAAACATTGCTCCGGCTGTGTGAAGCCCGTTTCCTGCCTACCGGCACAGCAATAATGCAGGCAAAAGCCCATTGCCGCGGAATCAAAGTCTATCTGCCGGAACCGGTACCCCGTTTCATGGATGAATGGAAACACATGATCGACATCGCCGCACGGTATCACATCAACACCATTATGATCGAGCTTGGCGGTGCACTGGAATACAAGTCACACCCGGAGATCAATGAAGGCTGGCTGGAATATTCGGAGTTCATGAATGAATATCCGGGTAAAACCAATGAAATCCGCCACCAGTTCAATTTCGAAAAAAACTCCATTCACACAGCAAACGGCAGAGGTAAAGTTCTGACACAGGAACAGATGAAAGAGCTGATCGACTACTGCCGGGAACGCTGTATGGAAATCATTCCCGAGATGCCGACTCTCTCCCATTGCGACTATCTGCTCACAAGACATCCCGAACTGGCAGAACGGACCGATGATCCTTATCCGGATACCTGCTGCCCCTCCAATGAAAATTATTACAAACTCATTTTCGATCTGTTTGATGAAGTGATCGATCTTTTCAATCCCCGGATCATCAATATCGGGCATGATGAATACTATTCCATCGGACTTTGCCCGGAATGCAGCAAAAAATCCGCCCCGCAAATCTTTGCTGATGACATTACCCGCATTGCGGATCATCTCCGGAGCAAGGGTGTCAAGACCATGATCTGGGGCGAAAAGCTGTTGGATTCCCATTTTCTGGATGGCGTTGCCATCGGTGGATCCGACCGGAATCTGCCAAACGGACAACACATTCCCGCCACCTTCCCCGCTATTGATCTGGTCCCCCGGGATTTGGAGATCCTCCACTGGTACTGGTCGATCGACCGGACCTTTGAACAGGAATATACCAGGCACGATTTTCCGTTCACATTCGGCAATTTTGCTCCGGAGATCATGCCCGATTTCAACAAACGCATGGCGCAAAGCAACGGATATATCATCAGCAACTGGGGCGATGCTGACTTCCGCACCTTCCAGCGGAATAACATCCTGTTCCAGATGGCATATGCCTTTGCCCTCACCTGGTCGCAGGATCTGGATTCGGAAGATCACCGGATGGTATCCGACTGGAGCAAACGGGATCTTTATCAGTTGCGGCACCTCCGGGAACCGGCGGATGTGATCACATTCATCCACAATACCACTGCTGATCTGCCCCATCAGCATTTTGTAGATGGCAACTATATTGATGAACGCCGTTTTCTGATCGGGCATCATATTGTGAAAGATGAGGTGGGAACAGAATATGCCATGCCCGTGATTTACGGCTCCAATATCGGCTCCATGAAGTCTCACGGAAAACGGATCGATGACCCGGATTATATCTGCGACTGCTATCAGATCGATGCCCGTTTCTGGGAGACCACCTGCGAAACACTGCCCACCGTGGAGGATGAGATCGCATGGTATCAATGCACCTATCCCAATCCCGCCCCCGGTAAAGTGCTGACCTAC
>JAGAPM010000240.1 GCA_017623265.1 Lentisphaeria bacterium
CGCCTTTCTGGATTCATCCCAGACGATCCCGAGAGAGATGGCGGCATCCTGAACTCCTTTGTATCGCAGCGGGTCCGAGGAAAGCCGTTCTCCCGCAATGCGTCTGAAGGAGACCCCCTTCCAATCGGAGAGGTCCGCATCCACCTTGATGTCTTTCATGTTCCGGATCTCATAGCCGGGGAGAGCGCAGGCAGTCAGCAGAACCGCCATCGTCAGTAAAAACTTTTTCAGCATATTTTATCCTTTCGGTCTTTCAGTTCCATATAGATACACGGAGGCGTGCCGAAATCTTACAGATCACTTTACTTCTTCAGCAAATCCGCCAACAGTCCGTCGCAACCGGCAGTGACATCCTGCCAGGTTGCCTCGAAATCGCCGGTGTACCATGGATCCGCCACTTCTTCGTTGGGGCGGCCGGCATATTCCAACAGAAAATGGATCTTTCCTTCCGGATCGCCGCCGCAGATCGCTTTCATGTTCCGGATATTGGCGCGATCCATACCGATGAGCAGATCAAAGCGGTCATAATCGCGGCGGTTCATCTGCCGGGCAGTCTTCCCTGCGCAGGAAATACCGTGTTCCGCCAGCTTCCGTCTGGTCCCGTAATGGACCGGATTCCCGATCTCCTCGGTACTGGTGGCGGCAGATTCGATCTCAAACAGTGCATCCGCACCTGCTTGAGCAACAAAATGTTTCATCACGAACTCCGCCATGGTACTGCGGCAGATATTTCCGTGGCATACAAACAGGATCCTGTGCATGGTATTTTCTCCTTCATCTGATCCGGTTAGTATAGCATTTTTTTCCGTAAAGTCAAGATTCTTTTCTTGAAAAAGTGTGCTTGAAGCAGTATCGTTAAGAAGACAACAGAGGAGAAATGAAGATGATTTATCTTTGCGTTTTCAGCCCTGCAGGGCATAGTGCGACAGCGGCAGAAGCCGTGGCAAGCGTATGGGGATCATGGGAAATGATCGATCTCAGCAGACGGGATACCGATTTTTCAAAATATACCTTCACACAGGAAGATCTGCTGCTCTGGGCGGTTCCCTCCTATGGCGGACGGGTTCCTGCAATTGCCGTGGAACGGATGAAACAGTTGAACGGGGCAGGGGCTAAGGCGGTGGCTCTGGTCTCTTACGGACGGCGGGCGTATGATGATACTCTGTTGGAAATGAAAGAGATCCTGACAGCGTGCGGATTTGTGATGATCGCTGCGGTTGCCGCTCTGGCGGAGCATACGATCGTTCCTGCCATCGCTTCCGGCAGACCGGATGCAACAGATCGTGTCGAACTTGCTGCTTTCGGAAAAAAGATCATGGAAAAATATCAGTCCGGCAACGATTCTGCGGTAGATGTTCCCGGCAATATGCCGTACCGGATCTATAACGGCGTTCCGGCGAAACCGGAGGCGTCCGGAGCCTGTACCCGGTGCGGAGCCTGTTCTGCAGCTTGTCCGGTGGGGGCGATCCCGGCAGAGAATCCGGAGACGACCGATCCGGCGCTGTGTATCACCTGTATGCGGTGTGTGTACCGTTGTCCGGCAAAGGCACGGAGTTTGAATGCGGAAGTTCTGGCGGCAGTCGGAGCGAAACTTGCTCCTCTTTGTGCGGGTGACCGGGTAAACGAACTCTTTATTTGAAGAGTGTCAGCATCGCCACGCCCAGCAGAACCAGAACAAGGGCGATGGCTTTTTTCCATTGATTCCGTTCGTGGAACCAGATACTGCCCGCAACGAACGCCACAATGCAGTTGCTCCGCCGCAGAAGCGAGAGCATGGAAATGGGGGTGTCCGGCAGAGAGACTGCATAGAAATAAAAGATGTCCGCCAGTGCCATCAATACGCCGGTAAGAGGAATTGCAAGTGTCCAGCGGAAGGTATGGCGTTCGCCGAAATTTTTCTGACGGATCAGGACCGCCAGACCGAGAACCGCAATAATATCGATGGAAAACCAGAACTGAACGGTATCGGGCGGGATCCGGATCACGCCCAGCAGGTATTTATCATACAGAGCGGAACAGGCGGTAATGATCGTTCCCAACAGGATCAGCGGTATTCCCTTGAGATTTTTCAGGGAGAATCCTTCCAGTTTTCCGAGGATGGAGAAGAGATAATATCCGGTGAAGATAAGGAACATGGCAATGCCCTGCCAGACATTCGGCACTTCGTGGTACAGGAAAAATCCGCCGATGAATACCCACAGCGGTGAAGTTGCTCCGATGGGCGCACCGATACTGATGGGCAGCTCCCGCATAGCGTAATAAATACAGATCCAACTGGAGCCCACGATGACCGATTTCAGCAGGACCGGCAGAAATGCGGTATCATACTGCAGAAAACAGGAAACAAAATTGCCCCGGATCAGCGTGAGCAACAGAAAGAAGATGCTGCCGATCGTGGTTGCCCAGAAAAGCACCGGAAGCACGGAATTGTCTTTGACCGCTTGTTTTTTGGAGATGTCGTAGATCCCCAGCATGAGAGCGGAGCCGAGGATCGGCAGAACCCAGGGAGCAATGTGAAAGGTCATCATGCTTCACCCCGCCAGTGGTCGATTAATTTTCTTGCGATGCTTCCGTGTGGCGGGATCTCCGGCAGATTGTCTGCCGTGAACCAGCCCAGCGTTTCCAGTTCTTCGCCGTCCGGGACAGCTTCGCCGGATTCATATTCTGCATAATAGCCGAGCATGAGAGAATTGGGGAAGGGCCAGCACTGACTGGAAAAATAGCGGATGTTTTTTACCGTGACCCCTGTTTCCTCCCGGATCTCCCGGTGGATCGCCTGTTCTACGGATTCCCCTGCCTCCACAAAACCGGCGATCAAGCCGTGGATCTTTCCCTGAAAGCGTTTGTTGTGGGCAAGCAGGATCTGATCCCCTCTGACAATTGCCACAATGACCGCCGGGGCGATTTGAGGGTAGTAGTGTTCGTTGCAAGCCGGGCAGACCAGCGCGGCATCGTTTTCCGGTTCCGCCAGCGGATTGCCGCAGTGTCCGCAGAATTGATGCTGTTTCCGCCAGTGGAGCAGTTCTTTTGCACGGCAGGCGGCAAAAAAATCTTCTTCCGGCAGCAGAGCCGCCGCCGACCGGAGCGGAATAACATCCAGCGAGTCCGGGATCTCTTCCGTTTCCGCAGCAAAGCAGGGTGTATTTTCCCGATGTCCGATCAGCAATGCTTCACCGGATAACGTGGCAGTTTCGGGAGCAGGGAAGGAGCAACAGTCGCCTGGTCCTTTCTGAAGCAGAATATCTTTCCCGCAGAAAAGGATCATGTGAGCGTTTGGGCATTGCTGCCAATCCGCCGTCAGAACCGGAGCGGATGCCGGTATAAAATCAGCCATTTTTTTTAATCTTCCATATTATTGTTTTGCCTTGCATACTATACATCTTTTTTCAGAAATTACAAGTAGAGAACCTTGAAAACAAAGGGGGCAGGTGTATATTAAATGCTCATATAATCCGGAAAGGTTTTTCTATTATGTCCAAAGCGGCTGCCAGATACAGCATTGATATGACGCATGGGCCCCTGTTCTCGCGTATCGTTCTTTTTGCCCTTCCGCTGATGGCGACCGGTATGCTGCAGCTGCTGTTCCATGCCACCAATATGATGGTGCTTGGCAAGTTTTCTTCAGAACAATCCCTCGGTGCTGTGGGGGCGACAGCATCCCTCTGCGGGCTTCTGATCAATACCTCCATGGGACTTGCGATCGGAGCCAACGTTCTGATCGCCAACTACATCGGAGCGAGAGAATGGAAAAAAGTCAGCCGGACGACCCATACTGCGCTTCTGCTTTCCCTGATTGTCGGGATCGGAGTTGCGCTGACCGGTTATTTTCTTTCCCGGAAACTTCTGATTTGGACAAAAGCCCCGGATGATGTGATCGATCTTGCCTGTACATATATGCAGATTTATTTCATCGCAGTGCCGTTGAATGTGGTTTATAACTTTGGCGCGGCGATCATGCGGGGCGCCGGCGATACCCGCCGTCCGCTCTATTATCTCATTGCCGCCGGTGCATTGAATATGCTGTTGAGTCTGCTGTTCGTGATCGTTTTCAAGTGGGATGTCGCCGGCGTCGCCATTGCCTCCGGGATCGGAAACCTGCTTGCCATGATCCTCGTTCTCCGGGCATTGCACCGGGCGAAAGAGGCATGGCGGTTGCGTTTCAAATACTTGCGGATCGACTTCCCGATTTTGAAACGGATGCTTTGGATCGGGCTGCCTGCCGGGTTGCAGAGTTCCTGTTTCTCCATCTCCAATGTGATCATTCAGTCTTCCGTGAACAGTCTCGGAACGGCGGTGCTTGCGGGAAATACCGCCGATATGACGCTGGAAGGGATCGTTTATCTGGCGTCCTATGCGTTCCATCAGACGGCGTTGAGTTTTGTGGGGCAGAACTTCGGTGCGGGCAAATATGAACGGTTGAAACGCTCTGTGATTTACTGTACGCTGCTTTCATTTCTGATCGTTTCTGCATTCGCATGGTTTGTTGTGCTGTTCCGTGTTCCTCTGCTGAAACTCTTTATGGATAAAGTCAATCCGATTGCGTTGGAAAGCGGTTGTACCCGGATCATGATCATGCTGACCGTGTACGGAATCTGTGCCGCGATGGATGTGTTCAGCGGTGCGTTGCGCGGAATGGGATACTCGATCCAGTCCGCCTGTATTACCGTTTTTTGTGTCTGCGTGATCCGTGTCGGTTGGGTTTTATGGGTGTTCCCCCATTACCGGACGCTTGAAAATCTCATCTGGTCTTACCCCATCACCTGGTCGCTGAACACGCTGGCTTGCGGAACATTGTTTGTGATCGTGTATCATATCAACCGCAAACGGCACAAAAAAGCCGCTCTCCTCTGAAGAAAAGCGGCTTGTAAAATGTTGGATTTGATTTGCTGGATCAGATTGCTTTCATCACATTGAAGGTGAGAAAACCGACGTAAAGCACGAGGAAAATGAATCCGGTCCAGCGGGGAAGGACCTGTTTTTTGTAGCCGATCAGCATAAATGCGAGCAGCAGCAGCCCGACGGGAACCATACCCAGAAGAGTGATCCATCCCGGCAGACCGCTGTTGATGCCCAACGGATTGATGACCGCCGCAGCGCCGAAGATCAGCAGGATATTGAAGATACAGCTGCCGACAATGTTGCCGATCGCCATATCAGCCTTCTTTTTCAGAACTCCGGTGATCGTTACCGCCAGTTCCGGCACGCTTGTTCCGAATGCCACGATTGTTGCGGAAATGATCACAGTGCTGACCCCCAGTGTTTCTGCACCCCATTGAACCGTATCGACCATTGCCTTAGAACCGCCTGCGACCATGAACAGACCGGTAATCAGCAATGCAAATTCTTTGAGCTGAGAGATCTTTTCATCCGATGCGCCTTCTTCTTCCTCCGGCGGCGTGGTTTTGAGCAGAGCGTAAGAGTAAATACCGGCACCGATCAGCAAAATGATCCCGCCGATCCAGTCCAGACCGTAGACCGGGCCGTTTTTTCCGGGAACCTGCGGCGTGATATAAAACATTACGATCGTTACGATAAAAAGGATATTCATGAAAAGGGTGTCTCGTTTCAACAGGGATTTCTGGAAGGGCATGGTCCCGCCGATCGCAAGTGACGCCCCCAGGATCAGAGAGATATTGGTCACATTGCTGCCTGCCACATTTCCGATCACAAAGTCGCTGTCTGCCCCGATTTGTGCGATGATACTGGTGGCGAGTTCAGGAATACTGGTCCCGATACTGACCAGCGTCAGACCGATCACCAGTTCTGAAACGTGCCAGCTCCGTGCGATGGCTGCGGCGGAGTCCACAAAAATATCGCTGCCTTTGATCAGAATGTAAGAGCCAACAAGAAAAATAATCGTGTTGAGAAGCAGGTTCGGCGTACAAAATGGCATATCCATGTTTCAGATCCTTATGTTGTTTCATAATAAGTTGACCTGCCTAATAAAATAATCGCTTCTGCGGAAAAAGTCAAGTTTTTCAACCTTTTTTTTGTTCTTTTACATTCCTCTTACTGGAAAATACGGATCGTGCGGTTATATTAATCCGAACAGTTGTTGAAGGAGAATTCTGTTATGGAAATTGTTGCCGGTATTGCCCACGGGCTGGTTCTTACCTCCCCGGGGGAACATGATGAAGTCCGCCCGACATCCGTGCGCGCGAGACGGGCTTTTTTTGACAGCCTGGGAGATCTTTCCGGGGTGGTTTTTGCAGATCTTTTTGCCGGTTCCGGAGCAATGGGGCTGGAAGCGGCAAGCCGCGGTGCCCGGACGGTGTATTTTTTTGAGCAGTCCCCCCAGGTCATTAAGATGATCGAAAAGAATTGCAGCCGTGTGGCGAAGACCGGCGTGACAGCGGAAATGAATGTTATTCCGGGAGCGATTCCCCCTTTCAGGACCGATCTCGGACGATTGAAAAAGCCGGATATCGTTTTCGCTGATCCTCCATACCCCATGTCTATGGAGATTTTCCGGCATGTTACTGCTGATCCCCGATTCCGCATCTGGGCAGATGGTGCAACTTTTTATTGGGAACTTCCGGATCGGGACTTTTCCCTTGAAATTCCTGCCGCCCCCTGGAAAGTTTTATCCATGAAAACATGCGGTCCGAGTCGTTTTCTTGTCATGAAATGAGTTGAAAACTGAAAAAAAACGATTTTTTTCTGATTTTCCGTGCATTTTCCATTTGACAGAATGCATTTCTGATTATAAGTTACCACATCGACAAATGCAAAAATAACAAATAAATATTAATATAGAACAGGAGTTTGAACAAATGAGTACCGCAAACCGGATCCTCAGTGTCCTTGTGCTGCTTGCATCAATCGGTGCAATCGTCCTCGCCTTCATGCTTTTCGACAAGCGGGAAGGAATCGTTGCAGGTCGCAACTATATGGCACAGGCGATTTCTGACAATTCGAACAAGATGTCAAAGACCGCCACGGAAAATCCCAAGAAAGTGGAGATTGATCCCGCAGAAATGGGCGTGGACAAGGAAAAACAGGCTATGGATGAAGCCATCCGTAAGTTTGATGAAGTAACCAAAGCGATTATCCGTCAACGTGATGAACTCGCTGCGCATGTTGTGGAATTGACCTCGATCCTTGCCGAACACAATGCTGATGATGGCGAATACAGTGAATTCAACAGCGCAGATCTGGCAAATATCAAAACGAATAAAGAAAAGTTTGATGAAATCGTTGCCAAAGCAAATAAGATTATTAAGCTCTACCAGCAGACCCGTGAATCTTATGTCGCGGCAGTCAAGCTGTTCGAAAAAGCTTTGGAAATGCCGTCCCTCAGCGATTCTGTTCTGAACCCGAAAAATCCGGCGTTTGCTGAAATCGATGCCGCTCTGCGTGCCATGGATCAGAAAATCCGTATGATGTACAGCCATATCACCGCAATCAATGCGGCTATTCCGAGCGAATTTCAGGTCAAAGAAGGTGATTTGACCGGCGAAAACTACAAGAGCTATCTGCAGGATCAGAAAAATATGATCGCTGCATTCAAGACCCGTTTCGATCAGCTGGTCAAACAGGTTGAAGAGCTGACTGCGAAAGTGGAAGAGCTGACCGCTAAGGTTGAAGAACTGACTGCGAAAGTTGAAAAACTGACCGCCGAAAGAGATCAGTACAAAGAAAGTTTTGAAGCGGAACGCGAAGCAAAAGAAAAGCTCCAGAATGAAAATAATGTCATGAAGGAAAAGCTCGAAAAGCTCGAAAAGAAACTGAAGGGCATGGAAAAGATGGGCATTGGTGCTGCTCCTGTTGCAGGAGAAACCACAGCCGGTACAGCCCAGCCTGCAGCTCCTGTTGCCGCTAAACCGGCAGCTTTGAGCAAGGTGGAAGGCAAGGTCACTTATGTTGATGCAGCCTCCGGTTTCGTTGTGCTGAATATCGGCACCAAGACCGAAGTGGAAGTGAAAGATGCCAAGGGCAACAAGGTGAAAGCAACGGCTGCAATTCCGGCGAATGCGATCATGACGGTCGCCACCAGTCTGGATCCTGCCACTGCCAAGTTTGTCTGCAAGGTGCAGGTCTACCGTGTCGGTGAAACCAGCTCCATGGCAAACATCCTCTCCGGCAATGCAATTCCGAAAGTCGGCGACGTTGTCTTCTTCTCCTCTGCGGATATTGCCAACAGCAAGCCCGCAGACAAGAAATAAGAAGTACGGGATAAGGAGTATATAGAATATGAAAAATACATCCGATCTTGTTCTGACAACCACATCTGTGATCGCTTTGGTCGCTCTGGTCGCGACGATTGTGATGCAGGTTCTGGAACTGGGATCTTACTGATTCCCCGTTACCCATAACACAGAAGAACCGCTATGCTGAAAAAGATCATTTATCTGATCACCGGTGTGGCGGTTCTTTTGTGTACAGCCGTTTCCTGCACGCAATACGAGCGGGACGGCTTTAATCCAAAGCCCTTTAATTCTCCTGCCGGTTGGGAAATGAATCCCTATCAGAACTATCAGCTTCGAAACTGAACACATGGCAGCAGAGAAAACGCTGCAAGCATTTAAATACGCTGTTCCTTTTTTACCTCATCGACGGTTTGTATCGAACGTATTGTATCTGTTAGGTATGTAATGAGGCACAAACACCGTCGACGGTTTCCACCCCCTGTGGGTTGCATTGTTCCCGCCTGAATTTTACATGAAAAATGATTGTGGGGGATGGATATCGCTCGTCTTGCGCTCCTTCGGAATCGTTCCCCAATGGTGTTCTCATCCCCGCCGCTTTGTATCGTTCCGTCTGCATTGCATCCGGATATTCTCCCCCGGATTTTTTATACAAAAAAAGCAGCCCACCCGGACTGCTGTAATTTTTACAAAAAAAATGGTGGTGGGGGATGGATTCGAACCATCGAAGGCATGGCCGGTAGATTTACAGTCTACTGCATTTGACCGCTCTGCAACCCCACCACGGGATTATCAAAACTATCATGGAGCGGGTAAAGGGAATCGAACCCTCACAATCAGCTTGGAAGGCTGATGTTCTACCGTTGAACTATACCCGCAGAAATCAGTTTCAACATGGTCATTAAGATATCACTCTTTTTCAAAAAATCAAGTGCAAAAAATGAAAAAGTCGTAAAAAAATTCAAAAAAGACCAGATTTTGTTTTTTTAATAGTTGTTCGGTCGTTTTTTTATTTGTAATGAGATGTTTGACATGCCATCCTTATACGTTATCAGAAAACTACAGGAGTAATACGATGAGATCTATGACAAAACTTTTGCCCATCCACTTTATCTTTCTTCTCGCAGGCGTTCTTACCGTATCGGCTTTTGCTGCAGATGAACCGGACTACCTGATCGAAGGCAGAAAAAAAGGTCTCTGGCGGGAAGTGAAAGAAGCGCCGCCGACACCGGAGATCACAAATAAGCGGAAGGTCTTTTATGTGGATCTGGAGAAATTCGGTATCAAAGCCGGTTTTCCGCAGAAGCAGGATGAGGTGATTGACGGGGAAACGATCCGCTGTTATCCGGATGCCGCTTATTATCAGGCGCTCGCCAATGTGAAAGGGATCAATGCCGCGATAGCAAAAGGCGTGGCAAGTGGAGCGAAGTGGATTGTTTTTCCCAAGGCGGAAATTGCCATTTGTTATTCCTCCCGCCCCAATGAACGGATCCTCATCAACCACAGCAATGTGATCGTGGATTTTGGCGGAGCCACTTTGAAAGTGATCTATGACTCGGAAAAACGTTCCCCGTTTCATTTTACTTATGACAAGAAGGCAAAAACGTATGTGCCCTCCACCAAACCGGTTTACACATTTGCAGGAAAAGGTATTACGGTGGTGGATTGCAGCAATACAACCGTCCGGAATGTTAAATTGATCGGAGACAAGATCGACCGTTCATTCAAGGTTCAGGCGGAAAAGGCCCAGGAAAGCACTTATGGCATTGCTGCCGGCGGTAATTGCTCGGATGTTGTGGTGGAAAAAGTGGATGTTGCCTTTTTTATGGGAGATGGTCTGACCTGTTCCAGCAGCAATTCCACTCCTCATGTTCGTGTGGGCTATCAGATGGGGTGGAAGGAAGGTAATCTCTCCCCGAAAGGTAAAGAGATCCCCGGAACCGGTTATTTTCGCTCCGACTTTCTGAAAGTCAAGCCCGAGTCCACGTTCTACATGCAGGGATATGGTTATACCCAGGGGATGACCGGTCTGAAAAAACGGGCGTATCATGTTTATCTTTATGACAAGAACCGGAAGTTTCTCGGTTATGTTGGATTTGTGCCTGTGCTGCGTTATTTTGCCTCAACGAAGAAAACGGCATTTGTCCGTCTGGTGGTGGAAGAAGAGGTAAAGGATCGTCACAGCTGGCAAATGTTCCTGAAAGAAGGAAAGCACGGCGAAAACATCACCTTCCGTGATAACTATGTTCACCACAACCACCGTGGCGGTATGACGATCGGTGTCAATGATATGTATATTACCCGCAACTACTTTTACAACAATGGCGTTGCACCGGATAAAGAACATAATCTGCCCGGTTTTGAACAGAAGGGCGGCAATCCGTTCATGACCCGTTATCACATTAACATGGAAGACTCACAGGGGCATA
>JAGAPM010000241.1 GCA_017623265.1 Lentisphaeria bacterium
AACGTGGCGGCGCTGTGAACGCAGGAGGGGGTGATCCCTTCGCTGAGCAGTTCAGCGGCGAATTCCGGGGCGCCATCCATTTCAATGGCGAAGGAAACTTTGCTGACCGGAAAGACGGAATTCAGGCGCTTGACTTCTTCAATATCCGGTTTGCGGACGAAATCCGGGTTCTGGGCGCCGAGGCACTTCGGGTTGATGAAGGGACCTTCCAGATGGACGCCGGGGACCTTACAGCCTTTCACGCCGGACTTGACATAATTGGCAGCAGTCTGCAGTGCAGTTGCCAGCGTATCTTCGGCGAGCGTCAGGGTGGTGGGCAGGAGGGTGGTCACCCCTTCTTTCAGTTTATCGACTGCCATGGTTGTGATGGCGTTATCCGTTGCGTCGCAGAAATCTTCACCGCTTCTGCCGTGGCAGTGGACATCCACAAAACCGGGCATGACCATATCGCCTTCCATATCCATGACGGCATCTGCTGCGGGGAGAGCATCGCCGGGAGCAAAGATACGTTTGACTTTTTCGCCTTCGATCAGGATCGCTGCGTTGTCCAGATCCACATCCGGCGAGATGAGATGACAATTTTTGAGGAGAAGTGTTGCCATGATGATACCTCGTTTGCTTAATTGTTTTTGGTAAAAGAAACTGTTTTCTGTTATACAATATCCCCCCTGATGTTATTTTTCAAACAAAAAAAGCAAGATAAAATGTAATTTCGGTTGTTTTACTTGCATTTTTTCAAGGCGGCGCTATATTATATAATAAATAGTGCAAACACCCAACCTTGGAAGGAAACAAAATTATGATAAAAAATATTTTCAAATCGGTTCTGCTGGCGACCGTCTGCTGTGCTGCCCCCCTGCTGTATGCTGCGGATAACAGCCGTTATCTTGAGGAAGAGATTGCCCGTCTGCGTCAGGTGGTAAACGCTCTTCAGGATGAAAATGCGAATTATCAGTCTGCAGTTGCAGAACTGCGCCGCAAGCAGAACGATCTGCAGCAGGACAATCAGAAGCTGCACGAAGAACTGCGCCAGATCCGGGAACTCGTCAAGAATGATGCCGTTGCCCGTGATACCCAGTTGCGGAAACTTTCCGGTCAGTTGGAAAAACTTGCATCCATGCCTGTACCGGCGGCTCCGGCAGTCACCCCCACCCCTGCTCCCCAGCAATCATTGGTGCCGGTCACGGAAACCACCCCGGAGGAATATGAAGTTTATATCGTTGAAAAGGGTGCTACTTTGAGTGTGATCGCCCGGGTCTACGGGGTGAGTGTTTCAGAAATCAAACGTGCAAACAAGCTGAAAAGCGATCTGCTCAAGATCAATCAGAAACTTCTGATCCCGGTCAAGAAGAAATAATTCCTTCCACGAAAAAATAAATATTGTACCATAAAACAAAGAAACAAGATAAGGAAATCTGAAACGTATGCTCCAGACCACCTTCAACCGCCGGATGCTGCCGATCTCAACTGCGCAGTTTTTCAGCTCATTCAATGAATACGCCGTCAAGACGATCGCTCTGCTGATCGCATGCGGCAGCATGACCAACTCCATCGCCAATGGAGTCTGGATCCTGCTGCTCTCCGTCCTGATGCAGGTACTTCCCATCCTGCTGATCACGCCCGCCGGCTTCCTCGGTGACCGTTTTCCCAAGCGCTATATCACGCTGCTTGCCCTGATTCTGGAATTCATTGTGCTGCTGTGCGGCTTCTCCGTTCTGAACGGCGACAACTGCAGCGTGACGGCGATTCTGATTCTTCTGGCAGTCTATTCGCTTTCCGGAGCCTTCTTTGCTCCTGCGCTGAACGGGCTTCTGCCGGAAACGTTCCACGCCAGTGAACTTTCCAGTGCCAACGGTCATTTTCATGCAGCCTCCCTGCTGGGGTCGGCTGCCGGTATTGCCACAGTGGCGGTGATGCACATCGGTTATCAGATCTCCTATCACCACATTCTTTTCCTGCCGCTGTTCATGACGCTCTGCGGTTTTGCGGCGTGCATGTGTATCACACACACCACTTCGGTCATGCAGCAGAACCGTTCTCTGATCTATCCCATCGGCACGACGCTGAAGAACGGTTTCCACGAACTGTTCCGCAGCAAGGGTCAAATCATGACCATGGCAGCACAGGCGCTGTTCTTCGGATTCGGAACCGCATTTCTGATCATGCTCGGCTTCTTTGCCAAGTACACGCTGAACGCAGATCTGAACGCTCAGGATGTAGCGATGCTGCGTTTTGCGCCGCTGATCGGTCTGATCATCGGCTGTCTGCTTGCCGGCAAGTTCAGTCAGAAGAAGATCGAACTGGGACTGGTGCCCTTCGGCGCCGCCGGTGCGGCAGCATTCCTGATTGCCGGGGTATATGCCTCCGGCTCTGCCTCCTATCTTGAAGTCACGATTCCCGGTGTTGTGAACAACATGGTTTTCCAACTGTACTGGACACAGATCATCTGTTTCTTCTTTGCGGGCGTGAGTGCGGGTCTTTTCATCATTCCGATCCGCGCCTTTTTCCTGCAGAGACTGGCCCCCGCCCACCGGGCTGCAGCCATGGCGGTACTGAATCTTTTCAGCAGTATTGCGCTGGTCGTGGTAAACGGTCTGTTCTTCTGGCTTGCCATCGGTCTGGCAAAAGATTCTGCCCAGCTTCCGGCATGGATGGATGGTTTTGCCGCCAGTTCTCCGGCGGTTCAGCCACAAACGCTGGTACTGACGCTGGGTCTCTTTACGGCGATCGTCACCTTCATCACCATGTGGGGAATGCCGGACTTCGCGCTGCGCTTCCTGTTGATCACCCTCGGTAAGATCTTTTACAAGATCGATGCGGAAGGAACGGAAAAGATTCCGGAACGCGGACCTGCTCTTCTGCTGGCGAACCATGCCTCCTTCATCGATCCGATCCTGATCAGTTCCTGTACCTCCCGCCGGGTGCGTTTCCTCATGCAGGAAGAATATTTCAAGAAACCGGGTCTGCGCTGGCTTGCCCGTCTGACCGGGTTCATCAAAGTGCCGTCCTCCGGCAAGTACAAGAGCATCGGGGAAATGTTTGAGCTGGTGCAGGATGCGCTGCGGAAAGGCGATATTGTGTGCGTATTCCCGGAAGGGACTCCCTCTCATAACGGGATCGTTGGCAAGTTCTCCGCCGGTCATGAAAAAATGCTTCCTTCCAATCTGGATGTACCGGTGATCCCGGTCGCCGTCGGCGGAACCTGGGGCAGTATTTTCTCCTACTTCCACGGTCCGATCCGGTTCCGTATGCCCAGATCCTTCCCGCTCTGCACCACGATCACCATCGGCGATCCCATTGCAAAGGGCACGACGCCCTTTGAAGTCCGTCAGGCGATTACGGAACTGAAGGCAGATACCGCCATCAAGAAGCTTTATCCCCACGAACATCCGGCACATTATCTGCTTGGAAAATTCGCCAAAACCCACCCATTCCATGTGGTCATGCGGGATGCGGATGACGGCAAATCCTTCACTTACTTCAAGACCTTCCTGGCATCCGTGCTGTTCAGCCGTGAAATCCGGAAACGCACCAGCCCGGACAGCAAATATGTAGGGGTTCTGCTGCCCAACTGTACCGCCGGTGTACTCTCCATCATGGGGACATTGCTGGCGGACAGAGTGCCCTGCCCGCTGAACTTCACCACCTCACAGGAGATTCTGGAACGCTCCATCAAGAAGGCGAAAATCGATCTGGTTCTGACCAGCAAACTCTTCCTGAACAAGGTCCGTCTGCAGGCGACGCCGGAAATGGTCTTTCTGGAAGACATTGCGAAATCAGTGCCGACCTGGAAAAAGATCGTGACCCTGATCGGGATCCTGCTCCTGCCCTATCGGGAACTGTTGAACATGCTCGCTCCCTTGAGCTACGATAACTGTCGCGGCGATGCCGTGCTGCTCTTCTCCAGCGGATCCACCGGGATTCCGAAAGGCGTGCGTCTGACTCACCATAACATCTACTCCGATATCGATGCCATGGTGCAGGCGGTTGCCATTGACAAGAGCAAAGACAGCATCTTCGGGAATCTGCCCATGTTCCACTCCTTCGGTCTGACCTGCAGCGTGATCCTGCCGCTGGTCGTCCGGACGCAGGCGGTGGTATTTATGAAGAACCCGCTGGATGCGGCACTGATCGGCGATTCCGTAATCAAATACAAAACCTCCATTCTGGTGGTAACACCTTCCTTCCTGCAGACTTATCTGCGGAAATTCAAGCCCGAAGCGTTCGATTATCTGCGGATCGTGATCTCCGGTGCCGAAAAACTGCGGGCGGATATCGCCGAAAAGTTCTATCAGACGGTTCAGGGGAAACGGGAACTGCTGGAAGGTTATGGCTGCACCGAACTTTCTCCGGTCACGACCGTCAACCTCTGCCCCAACATTCTGGACACCGGTACGAAATACGGCAAGAAGGGTGCGATCGGTCTCGGTCTGGAAACCATGTGTATCCGCATTATGGATCCGCTGACTTACAAGCCGGTCCCGCCTGAGACGGAAGGTCTCCTCTTCGTGAAGGGTCCCAATGTCATGAAAGGCTATCTGGATGATCCCGAACAGACCGAAAAGGTGCTGATCAACGGCTTCTACAATACCGGCGATATCGCCAAAATGGATGAAACCGGTTATGTGACCATCTGCGGGCGTCTCTCCCGCTTCAGTAAGATCGCCGGGGAAATGGTCCCCCACGAAATGGTGGAATGTATCATCAACGAACAGCTTGGTCTGGAAAACCGTGTGGTGGCTGTTGGAAGTATTCCGGACGCCCAGAAGGGTGAAGCGCTGCTGGTCCTCTACACGCCGGAAATGCCCATGACGCCGGACGAAGTTGTGGCAGAACTCCGCGAAAGAAGTATTTCCAACCTCTGGATCCCCAAGGCAACAAACTTCTATCCCGTGGATACCCTGCCGCTTCTCGGAAGCGGTAAGCTGGACCTGACCGTTCTGCGGGCGATCAGCGAAAAAGTGGCAGCGGAACGCAAGGCCGCCGGTCAGGCGTAAGATCCGGAAAGACGGGAGACGATCATGGATTTCGGATTCACCATTCTCGGCAGCGGCAGCAGAGGCAATGCGACGGTCATTCACACCGCCGCAGGCAATCTGCTGCTTGATGCCGGTTTTTCTGCAAAAGAACTTTGCAGCCGGATGGAGAAACGAGCGATCGATCCCGCCTCCATCCGGGCACTGCTTATCACTCACGAACACGAGGATCATATCCGGGGCTGCCGGGTTTTTGCAGACAAATTTTCGATTCCGGTTTACGAAACTTCAGAAACTGCCCGGGCGATCACTCATAAAAAGATGAACGCCTCCAATGTGGTCCTGATCCAACCCGGAAACAAGTTCGAACTCTGCGGGCTGACGATTGAACCATTTTCCGTTTCCCACGATGTGGTGGATGCCGTGGCATACACCTTCTGCCGGAACGGGCTCAAGTTCGGATATGCAACGGATCTCGGCTGCACCAATCTGCTGGTCATGAATAAATTACGCAACTGCAAAGCGTTGGTCCTGGAATCGAATTACGAGCCGGAATATCTGCGCAAATCAGCAAGACCGCTGCAGACAAAGCGCCGGATCATGAGCCGTCACGGACATTTGAGCAATCAGGATGCCATGGCGGCGCTGGAAGAACTGTTGAATGAACAGACTGAACATCTGGTCTTTGCCCACTTGAGCAGTGAATGCAACTGCCCGGATCTGGTCCGGAAAATGGCAGAAGAATGCCTGTGCAATCTGAACAGGCACGACATCCGTATCGCCATTGCGGCACAGGATGAACCGCTGGAAACATATTGGCTGAACAAAAGAAAATAATTTAACATACACAGGAACAGAAGGTAAAATCATGGCTGACGAAACCCCACAGCAAAGCATTGGAAGTGAATTACCGCAGGAAATGGTCGAAACCACGGATCTGCCGGCTGATTCCCCGGTCTATCAGGAATTGCAGGAACAGCGCAGAGAAACTCTTACCGGAGAGGGTGAAGCGAAAATTCTGAAGATCTCCTGTCATTCCTGCGGACAGAAGCTGGACCTGACAAACTTCCCCGCATTTTCCCGCGTGGCATGCCCGGAATGCGGTACGGAACTGATCGTACCGAAGTGGTTTGATAACTATCTGTTGGAAGAAGCCGGCGGTGAGGGCGGAATGGCAACTGTTTACCGGGCACTCGACCTGGCTCTGGACCGGGAAGTTGCCATCAAGGTCCTGAATGCTGATCTCGGCTCAAAACAGGAAGTTTCGGAACTCTTTCTGCATGAAGCACGTACTGCAGCGACCATCAACCATCATGCGGTAGTCCCCATTTACACCTGCGGTATTTTTGAAGATCAGACCTATATCGTGATGCAGTTCATGAGCGGCGGTTCACTGGAAGATCTGCTGGAAAAAAATGCCGAGCCTCTGCCGATCGCTCATGTGGTTTCATGGATACGCGATACTGCCATGGGACTGCAGAACGCCTGTGAACATGGAATCATCCACCACGATATCAAACCGGCAAACATCATGCTGGACCAGGAAGGGAAGGCAAAGATCTGCGACTTCGGGATCTCCCAGGTTGTTTCCGGAAAAAAAGAGGATGCAGCGGCGAAACTGACCGGCTCTTGGGTCAGCCCTCACTATGTCAGCCCCGAAAAACTGGTCGATGGCAAAGAAGACTTCCGTGGCGATATTTACAGTCTCGGTGCAACTTTCTACCATCTGATTACCGGCACAACGCCCTTTACGGAAAATGATCTGGATGAACTCTTCCGGATCAAGGTCAACAACGACCCCATGGCCCCCATGCACCACCGCAAAAGTATTCCGGAAACGATCAACAATCTGATCCTTGCCATGATGTCACGCGATCCGGAAAAACGCCCCACCTACGGTGCAATTATCGGAGCACTGGATAAATATCTGGCAAATCCCGCCGCTGCCGGCAAAACCGGAGCAAAACGCCCCGGCGCACGCCGTCCGGCAAAACGCAATGCTGCCGGCGGAGCGAATGCGGTAGCAGCCCAGCTTGCCCACAAACAGAAAGCAGCCCAGTCTCCCGTAATCGTTACGATGAAAGTCGTCTCCCAAATTCTCACGGTGTTGGTCATCCTGATGGTCGGTATCTGGCTCCTGCATAAATTCGATCGCCTTAATGATTATATTGATATTTTCCCGCGCTTCATGCAGGCAAGTAAAAAATCTGTCAAAGCCGAAAATACGCTCAACACCAGCATTGTCAACGGCTTCCAGAGCGGCTATTCTGAAGATGCCCAGAAGGGGGCGGAAGACATCCTTGCCAATAAAGACAAGAAATCGACTGAATCCCTTTATCAGGCAGTTCTGCAGGCTGCTTATGCAGCATTCCTGAACCAGGATCTGCGCAAAATCGATGACGGCATCAAGCGTCAATCCGGTAAGGAATATGTAGAAATTCTTCTCGCGGAACAGAAAAACAACATGAAACCCATCGACCTGATCCGGGCAGAAGATAATATCCAGCTGTTGGAATTCTTCACCGGGTTGCGCAATGACAGACAGTTGGACAGCCCCGATCAGCACTTCCCCCGCGGCGAAGACTTCCAACTCAAGCGTGCGGTGGCAAATCTGCTCATCGCCATCACCGAAAAGAGAAGTGCAGATTACAGAGATCTGCTGGATGAACTGAAAGCCCAACTGGAAAAACATAAAGCAAGCTGGGTCTTCGATGCCTTCAATGACCGTATCCCCTTCTGGGAACAGGCATTGCTCAAGCATACCGGAAGAATCAATGAAGTGGAACCGATCTTCCGGGACTTTATCGAAAAGGACATTGCATGGGAATTTGCTGCGGCAGAAAAGAAACAAAAGTTCAGTAAAGCGCCTGTTGAAAAGAAAGTGGAACAGGTCAACGAGGCAGGCAAGATCATCGGTGGTCCCATCATCTCCATGGAACGATTGAAAGAAGCCTACCTTAAAACATACGCTCCCCTGAATCGTCCCCAGCCGAAAAATGCGCCCCAACCGTACGACCTCTTCTTCGGGCGCGGCAGAAGCACAGACTATCTGAAGAAAGTTCAGGCGGTCAGTCCGGCTGTCCGTGTGGAAGAAGCAAAGCGCATGATCTACATCCAGAAAAATCTGGAAAAGTTCCTGCAGGCTATCACCGAAAAAGAACCCATTCAGCTGGATGAGATCCGTCTGACCTATGTGGCAAGAAGCTCCGACGAAACCAATGCCGGCGACAACAGCCGCACGCAGAGCGTCAGACGCCGGAAAAAATCCACCCGCCGGACACTGAAAACGTATCTGAACGCAAAGATGCAATTCACTCAGTACGAGATGAAGATCACCCATTCTTTCGAAAATAAAGACCGGCTGCAGGAAGAAGCAGAAACAACTTCAGCATGGAACAGCTATCCTGCCAGTCAAATGCTCAAAATCCTGATCGCCGCCGCTGAAAAGCGTTCCGCTCAGCCCAAAAAGACCATGGAAGACGTGGGAAAACAGGGTATGAAGGATGACGAAATGGATCGCGCAAGAGGTTGGCTCCTGGTCGCTCACTGGGCTCACTGGTACGGTGATCTGGAAACTACACTCCGCGCCCTCAAGGAAATCCAGAAGGATACCATGGGCAACAACACCGAATTGAACTATATCATTGAAGGTGCATTCCTGAAAGTCTTTGAAACCGGTTTGGATCCTGCCGATGAAAGCATCCTGAAGCAGCCCGCTCCCGATGAAGAACCGGAATTGACCGAAAGCGAAGCGGAAGAACCGGAAGAACCGGAAAAGAAGGAAGAACCGGAAGAAAAAGAAGAAAGCAGCAATAACAGCGGCAATAACGCTGCGGAAGAAGACGAAGAAAGCTTTGAAGAAGAGGATCTGCGTCTCTACTGATGCAGAACCCAACCGGATTTTCTTTGTCAAACCGTAAAAAACGCTGCGAAGCAGTAACAGAATTGGAGTACGAAAACATGAAAAAAACAATGAAAGATCAGATCCTGGAGTCCTTCAAACGGCATTTGACCTGCTCTCTGTGCAAACGCCCGGAAAAAGCAGTGGATCTGGACCGCTATCATGCACTGGCGCTGGCGATCCGCGACCTCATGATGCAGCGCTGGATCGCCACAAAAGATGAATACGAGGAAAAACATCCCCGCACTGTTTCCTATATCTCTCTGGAATTCCTCATGGGAAGAACGCTCGGAAACGCCATGATCAACCTCGGCGTGTACGATGCAGCTGCTGAAGCTATGGCGGAACTCGGATTCGATGCCGATGTTCTCCGGGACGAAGAAGTGGATGCCGGTCTCGGTAACGGTGGTCTTGGACGCCTTGCCGCCTGCTTCCTCGATTCCATGGCCACGCTGGAGCTCCCCAGCTACGGTTACGGGATCCGTTACGACTACGGGATCTTCAAACAGATCATCCAGAACGGCTACCAACTGGAAGAACCGGACAACTGGCTCAGCCGCGGTAATCCCTGGGAAATCCGCCGTCCCGAACTTTCCCGCGTCATTCATTTCGGTGGAAAAGTGGAACATCATCCCGATGATTCCAACCCCTACCGCCGCAAATGGGTCGGCACGCAGGATGTCCTTGCCATGCCATATGACACCCCGATCCCCGGCTATAAGAACAATACGGTCAACACGCTGCGGCTCTGGTCTGCAGAATCGTTGTACGGATTCAATCTGGTCAAATTCAATCAGGGCGATTACATCAGTGCGAACCTGGAATCTGCCATGAGCCAGAACATCACCCGGGTGTTGTATCCCAACGACAATAACTACGAAGGCAAGGAGCTGCGCCTCAAACAGCAGTTCTTCCTCGTTTCTGCAACGCTGCAGGACATCATCGGCAGAATGAAATATTACGATGAAGACCTGCGCAATTTCGACCGTGAATGTGTTATCCAGCTCAACGATACACACCCGGCTCTCGCAATTCCCGAACTCATGCGTCTCCTGATCGACGAAGAAAACTTCACTTGGGACGAAGCGTGGGATATCGTCCGAAAGACATTCAACTACACCAACCACACTCTCATGTCCGAGGCGTTGGAAAAATGGCCCGTCGCACTCATGGAAAAACTCCTGCCCAGACATCTGGAGATCATCTACGAGATCAACTTCCGCTTCCTCCGCAATGTGGCAACACGCTACATCGGAGATACGGATCGTCTCACCAGGATGTCCCTCATTCAGGAAGGCAACGAGAAAATGGTCCGAATGGCATACATGTGCGTTGTTGCCAGCGGACATGTCAATGGCGTGGCGGCGCTCCACACCGAACTGCTCCAAAACGGTCTGTTCAAAGACTTTGCAGACTTCTATCCCGGCAAGTTTGTCAATGTGACAAACGGCATCACGCCCCGCCGCTGGCTCTGCAAAGCAAATCCCGGACTCAGCAAACTCATCAGCAGCAAGATCGGCGATGACTGGGTACGCAATCTCGATGACCTCGAAAAAATGCTTCCCTTTGCAAGTGATAAGAAGGTGCTGAAGAAACTGGCGGAGATCAAACGGGAAAACAAGCTCAAGCTGGCGGAATACATCTGGGAACACAACGGAGTCAAAGTCAACCCCGATTCCATTTTTGATGTGCAGGTGAAACGACTCCATGAATACAAACGCCAGCTTCTCAATATTCTCCATGCCATTGCACTCTATCTGGAGATCAAGGATAATCCGGATGCCGACTTCGTGCCGCGCACCATTATCTTCGGGGCAAAATCCGCCCCCGGCTACTACATGGCAAAACTGATTATCAAGCTCATCAACGCTGTGGCTGATGTGATCAACGAAGATCCTGCAATCGGCGATAAGCTCAAGGTCGTATTTCTGGCGAACTACCGGGTCTCTCTGGCGGAAAAAATCATCCCCGCCGCCGATGTTTCCGAACAGATCTCGCTGGCAGGAACGGAAGCCTCCGGCACCAGCAACATGAAATTCGCACTCAATGGCGCTCTGACCATCGGTACCATGGACGGTGCCAACATTGAGATCCACGATGCTGTCGGGAAGGACAATATCTTTATCTTCGGTATGGATGTTAACGAAGTGACTGCACTCCGGAACAGAGGATACAATCCCGGTGAGTTCATTGCGGCAAATCCCCTGCTCCAGCGTGCGCTGGAACTCATCCGGAACAATTTCTTCTCCCCCGGAGAATTCGATGTCTTCCGGCCCATCCTCGACAGCTTCAACTACGACAACTACATGGTCGCAGCGGACTTTGCTTCTTATGCCGAAACACAGAAAAAGATCGCCGAACTCTACCGCGATCCCATCCGCTGGCAGGAAAAATGCCTCTGCAACATTGCAAAAATGGGCATGTTCTCCAGTGACCGGTCCATCCGGGATTATGCGGAAAAAATCTGGAACATCCAGCCGGTCCATGTGGACCTTTCCGCAAGCCACGGTTTCGCCCAATCTGCAGGTGAACTGGAAGATGGTGTAAAATAAGTATCCGAACGATACATTTTATGGTACCGCCCGACCTCACGGTTCGGTCGCGGTACTTTTTATTTTAAATAAGCATCCTTCGGAAAACATGCTTATTTTTATGTGTTTTTCCGTTTTTCTGCTTGCAATTTTCCATACGTGCGCCTATAGTTCTCCGGATGATTTGGAAAGGAGTCTCTATATGCGCACAATTACGATATCACAACTGCGCCGGATCTCGGATCTGACCATGGAATTACCTTCGGGGAACGGTGTTTATCTGCTGACCGGGGCGAACGGGGCGGGAAAGTCCACTCTGCTTTCGGTTATGGCGCAGATCGGAGATCGGGGAGCGCTTGCCCATTTTTTTCAACCGAACATCACATTACGGGATGAGGAAAACATCCTTTCCCAATCCAGGATCCGGTATACGGCGAACGAACAGCAATTTGTGGAATATCGGTTCAGGAATGACAGTTGGACGGTCACAGAAGGTAATGCCGAAGACACTTTTCAGGCTTTTGACTTTACTGAAACACTCTTTGCAGGTGCCCGCCCGAAACGGAAACCCATCCCCGGCGAAATCTTTGACCGGTCTGCGATACGGCCCGCGCCGGAACCGATCTGCGAAGCCGTCGCAAGTATTTTTGACGATGAGGATTTTCGCAAACTGGCAGTCATCACCAGTCCGGCAACAGGAAAAGATGTTTTTCTCCGGCCCATTGAGTTGAACGGAAAACAATACATTTTCAGCGAGAATAATTTCAGCGCCGGAGAACGGGCAGTGATTCAGCTGGCACATCAGTTGATGCGGATCGCACGCAATTCTCTTGTCCTGATCGATGAAGCAGAAATGGCACTGCACCCCAAGGCACAAAAACGGCTGATCTACTATCTGGAACGGGCAGCAAAAATGAAAAATCTGTTGGTCATCGTATCAACTCAATCTGCCAGTCTCATCAAGATCACCGATCCGGCACACATCCTCTTTCTGGAAGATGATGAAGCACTCGGACGAATGGTCTGCCGTCGCAATACATATCCCGCTGCGATCCTCGGGGAAATGGCGTTCGCTGAAGAAATCCTGCCGGAAACCATCCTGCTGGTGGAAGATCCGGAAGCCGCTATGCTGCTGGAAGCTATCGTTTCCAAGCTCAAAGTCCTGATGCCGGAAACCGATTTCCCCTACACAAAGATCCTCCCTGTGGGCGGATATATGCAGGTCATCATCCTCATGGATAACCTCTCAAAAGTCTTTCCGCCGTATGTTCACCGCAGGGCGGTTCTTGATAAAGATGCGGAACACCCCGTCCGGCGGACAGCATCCGATCCCAACCGATCACAGCACAGCGTGGTCAGCCGCAATATGGACCGGATCTATTTTCTGCCCTGCGCGCCCGAACAGGGCATTGTCCGGCTGCTGGAGAATGATCCCGCTTACCATACAAAAAACCTGCGGAAACTCTTTTACGCGGATGCCATCAATCTGCGGGATCTTATGCGGGGGCACGATCGATACCGCATGATCCCGGGCGATTCCAGAAGCGACTGCAAAGATAAACTCACTCTCATCACAGAATATCTTTCTGCTGTCACCGCAGAACCCGAAATGCTCGTCCGGAAAAAACTTTATCACTACTACGTGGAAAAACATTACCGCGATCCCTATCGCCTCAAAAATGAATATTGCCCCCTCATTTTCAGAAAAATATAAAGGAAACGATATGTATCTCACGACTTACGGGTACGACGGAAATCAGCCGCCGATCGATCTCATCCTCGAAGAACAGATGATGCCCATGCGCGACGGCGTCAGACTCTATACCCTCATCGTCCGTCCCGCGGACAAAGAAAAAGTCCCCCTGATCCTCCAGCGGAACCCGTACAGCGGAATCCGCCCCGTCTTCCAGGAAACCTGCGACTGGTTCTATACTTCTTTTCAAAACGGCTTCGGTTTTGTGCTTCAGCATTGCCGCGGAACCGCACGCAGCGAAGGTAAAAATCTTACATATCAGCAGGAGGAGAAAGACGGTCTGGATACGCTCGATGCCCTCTGCGCCCTGCCGTACAGCAACGGGGAGATCTATCCCAACGGCGGCAGCTATCTTTCAAGCGTCCACCTTGCCTATCTCAAGCACGCTCCCGCCTGCATCAAGGGCTGCGTCCTCGCCGTTCAGGACGATATCAGATACCGGATCGCATACCGGAACGGATTTCTGAAATGCGGTCTGCACGGCGGCTGGTTCGCAAAAATGTATGACATCAAAAATACCGGAAAAAACTATACCGAAGACTCGTTCCGGACACTCCCCCTGATCGATTTCTCCAAAACCGTTTTCGGTGAGCCGGTCTCCCTTTTCGATAATGTTCTGATGCACCCGGATGAAAACGATCCGTACTGGCAGACAGAAGAAGGCGGCGGAAATTTTGTGGACGCGCTCAACAATCTGGATGTGCCGGTCCTCCTCTTTACTTCATGGTTCGATATCTATACCGGCGGCATCATCGATATGTGGAACCGGATGCCGCAGAAACTCAAAGAAAAAAGCGCGCTCGTCATCACCCCCTTCGATCACGGCTATCCCGGCGGCGGAAGCAAGACCGCATATCCAAACGCAAAACTGGACGATGTCTGGAATGATTATTGTCAGGATTGGATCAATTTTGCAGCCGGGATCAAGGAACAGCCCGATTTTGTCGAACCCGGCAATGTGAAATATTACCGTATCAATGAAGGGAAATGGGTCTCTGCTGAACGCGTCGATGATGGAAAAGAGCAGAAGATCCTGTTCCTGAACAGCGATGGTAAACTGACCTCCAACACCAGCGCTGGCGAAGTCAGTTATATCTATAATCCGTACGCACCCGCATCCTTCAAGGGCGGCTGCTGCTGCAACTTCGGCGGCTCGCAGGAACAGGATCCGCCCAACTCCAGATACGATATCAAATCCTTCCTCACCGCTCCGCTGGAAGAATCCTTCCTCATGCAGGGAAAATCCGGCGTGAAACTGACAGTGAAAAGCGATTGCGAAGATACATGCTTCTATGTGCGGTTGAGCATCGTGCATAACGGCATCGCACACGGCTTGCGGGATGACATCACTTCCATCTGCAAACAGTATCCCGATTATGTGCCGGGTACCGAAGTGGACCTGGAATTTATGATGGATGAGATCGCTCTCCGCTTTATGCCCGGCGATCAGATCCGCCTCGATGTGTCCTCATCCGCATGGCCGCATTATGTCCCGCATACAAACTGCAAAGGACCGTACGCCCTCCAGCGGCAGGCAAAAATCGCTCACAACACCATCATCACCGGCAACTCCGCCCTGATCCTCAATACAGAAGCGTAAAAGCCACGCGGCGCAGGCGCAGCAGCGCCCTTGAGTGACCGTACAGCGGTCACTGCAAGGGCTCGCTCCTTTACGCGCTGCGTAAAGGGGCGCGT
>JAGAPM010000242.1 GCA_017623265.1 Lentisphaeria bacterium
CCCCATCAGCCACAAAACGGCGTTGCGGGGGAGCTTCCCGAAGATCCCGCCGACTTCTGAAACAGTGCGGGTTCCATAGGCAAGGAGAATATTTCCCGCCAACAGGAAAAGAGACATCTTGATGATGCTGTGTCCGCACATGTGGATCAGGGCGTATGTTTCCGCGCCCAGACCCCAGAGGATCGCCGCAAGCCCCATGTGTTCCACGCTGGAATAGGCAAGCATGCGCTTGAAGTCACTCTGGCGGATGATAAAGAATGCGGCAACGATCAGCGAGATCATACCCAGAGTGACCAAAAGGTCATGAGCAAAATCCTGCAGATCGGCAGGTGTCACATCCAGCACGCGGATGATCCCGAGGAAAGAGCAGTTCAACAGCGCACCGGAGAGCAGTGCCGAGATGGAACCGGGCGCCTCACTGTGGGCATCCGGCAGCCAGGTATGGAAGGGGGCAAGACCCATTTTTGTGCCGTAGCCCGCAAGCATGAAAATGAATGCCGCTTTGAACCAGGCGGGATTCAGATTTTCAGATGCCGTTTTGATCGCTTCCATGTTCAACCCGTGAACATCTGCCGAGGCTGCTGCAACGGTCAGGGTGATGGTACCGAAAAGCGCAAGAGCGATCCCCACGGAACAGATCAGCAGATACTTCCACATGGCTTCCAGTGAGCCGGGGGAAAGGTGATAACAGATCAACGGTGCGCTGACAAGAGTTGTCGCTTCCACGGCGACCCAGAGCAGACCGAAGTTTTTTGCTGCGATCACCATGCTCATCGTCGCCAGAAACGCCATCATGGCAGGCAGAAATACCGGCTTGCCGAACAGCAGAATATGACTGTGACTGTGGGCGTAGTGACGGTCCGCCGGAATCCAGAATGCGGTGTGGATGGAAACTGCCAGAAAGAGCAGGGAGGTGATCGCCAGAACGGTCATACCCAGATCATCGAACCCCAGCCAACGGCTGTCATCGGAACGGAGAGCGGGCAGAAAAATCACGCCGGCAGTCATAATGGAGTGGAAAACAGCCGTCAGGATCAGGATGATCCGGGCAGTCTTGGTTCTGCCGTCGATGAAATAAGTCAGCACCGCAGCGGTCAGCGGGACCAGAATCAGAAAGAGTGCGCCGGTCATATCAGTTTTCTCCTTTCATTCCTGTTTCATTTTCATCATCTCCGGACCAGTCTCCAAGCGTGTTCAGACGGTCGGAATCGATGTGCTGGAATTCCCGGCTGATCCGGAAGACGGCAATCCCCATCACGAAGACAAGCACAAATACGTCCAGCAGAATTCCCAGTTCCACCACCAGACCGTATTCCAGCGCCATGCCTGCACCGAAAGCAGTGATCCCGTTTTCAAAGGTCAGAAATCCGATCGCCTGCGTGATCGCTTTCTTCCGGGAGACGATCAGAAAGAGACCGGTCAGGATCGTGGTGAACGCCACCGGCGCCGCCAGAAACGAAACATTTTCGCCGGGCAGCGGCAGTTCACGACAGAAAAAGAAGGAGAACGCCGCAGATGCCAGAACGATCAGCAGCGAGGTCCCGTAGCCGACCAGCGGTTCCAGTTCACGGCAGACATGTGCCGAACGCATGGTCCGTGCCAGCAGATAAGGGATCAATACACATTTCAAAGCAATATTCAGAACTGCGATCACGATCAGTTCCGTGTGGGGCGGGGTGGTCCACTGCCACATGGCAAGAGGGATCAGACCGATAATCAGCCCCTGAAATGCCACCAGCCGGATACAATGAAGCAGACGGCTGGAGACTGCCAGCAGAAGGTCCATCGCCAACAGAAGGGCGAACAACGCAGGCAGGAAATTTTCAAAAAATACAGCTGTATCCATCTTATTTCACCCCCTGAAAAATGAGCAGCAGAAGTGCAATTGCGGAAAATGCAAATGCCGCAAGCAGCATCTGCGGAACTTTGAGAAAGCGGTAGCGGGCGGTAGTCGATTCCAGAATACCGATCAGTACAGCCACGCAGAAGATCGCACCGATCTGAAGGATCAGCCCGAGCCATGGCGAAGCATAGAAGGAACAACCCGGCAGAAGCATGGATACGAGGAAGATGGAAAGCATCCACAGCTTCAGATATGCCCCGTAGTGGATGAATGCCAGTCCCGGTCCGCCGTTATCCAGCACCATGGCTTCATGGATCATGGTCAGTTCCAAATGGGTTTCCGGGTCATCGAAGGGAACCCGGCAGCTTTCCACCAGCAGAACAATAAACAGAGCAAATGCCGCACAGATCCCCGCAAGAATATGCAGACCGGCATGCGTTCCGGTCAGCATGGCACTCAAGGCATATTCCTTCGTTTCGATCACGAGGAATGCCGCAATTCCCAGAAATGCCAGCTCTGCCAGAACGGAAAACTGTAATTCCCGGCTGGCGCCCATCCCTTCAAAACTGGATCCGGTATCAAGCGCACCCAGCGTGGTGATCACACGCCCGAAACCGAGCAGATAAAGGAACAGAAGCAGGTCGCCCTCAAAAGAGAAGGGCGAAACAGCAAAAGAGAACGGCAGCAGCAGGGCGGCTGTCAGCAGCGCCGTCACATTAAGCAGGGGAAACACGCCCACCAGTCCGGCAGAGGTGGTACTGCGGATGCTGCCTTTTTTCAGCAGTTTTGCAATATCGTAATAAAGTTGAAGTACACGGGGACCTTTTCTGCCGGCAAAGAACGCCTTGACTTTGTTGATGATTCCCCCCAGCAGCGGAGAGAGCAGTACTGCCGCCCCGAATCCGGCAAACCAGAGAAGCAGCTGATTCATATCAATGGAATCCATCATTCAGCACCTCCTTCAAAATAAAAGCCCCAGATCAGCATGGCGAGCAGTGCCAGCACCATGACCAGAACATAAAGATGCAGATAACCGGACTGCAGACGGTGGATCTTATCGGCTGCTCTGCCGAAAAAGTGAAAAAACGGTTTCCAGACTGTCCGGTCTGCGGCATCTTCTGTTTCCACGGAGATTTCAGCATGTGCCGGGAAGAGTTTCCGGTCCATCCGGACTTTTTTCACCGGATGGAGAAAGTTGGCAAAGAAATCCACCACGGGCTGAACAAATGCCGTGCCGGTATATTCCATCCGGGCGGTCGGTTCTGCATAACCGCAGTCCCAGGTGGGCTTGATTTTTTCTGCGTTTTTCGCCAGATTGCGTTGTCTCAACCGCAAAAGAATTCCTGCAGTCGCAGAGAAAAAGAGCGAGAAAAGGGCGACTCTCGCCAGAATCGAGGCAAGTGCCGGAACAACGCTTTCCGAAAAGTCAACCGCTTGTCCGGTCAGCGCTCCTGCAAGATCGGCAAAGAATGGCATCAGAACCGGTGCGGAAAAGAGAAGAATGAATGAGAAAACAGCCCCGATCAGCAGCGGCAGCAGCATGCTGAACGGTCGTTCTTCTGCGTCAGCAGCAGCCTGTGTCCGTGGTTCACCCAGAAATACAGCACTGAGCGCTTTCACATACGCCACTGCCGCAAGTCCGCCCACCATGGCGAGGATCAGAAGCACCGGAAGACCGGCGCCGGTCAGAGCGGTGATCCCTGCGTTCAGCGCCAGGAATGCGGCAATGTAGATTAGCAGTTCGCCGAGAAATCCGTTGAACGGCGGCAGACCGGAAAGCGAAATCGCAGAAAAGAGGAAAGAAAGAAAGGTCTTCGGCATTCGCTTTGCCAGACCGCCCATGCGGTCCATATTGAGCGTGCTTGTACTGCGGAGAACGGATCCGGCTCCGAGAAACAGGGAGCTTTTCAGTGCCGCATGATTGAGCATGTGCAGAAATGCTCCGGCAAATGCGGTCACACTGATTACGTGTTTTCCGTAAGCTGCACCCAGGAAACCAAGTCCGAACCCGATTCCGAGAATCCCCATATTTTCAACACTGGAATAGGCAAGCAGACGTTTCAGATTCCGCTGTGCCACGGCAAAAAGAATTCCGCCGAATGCACCGGTCAGCCCCAGCACCAGCAGGATCCAGCCCAGCGTCTGAAGGGTCGTTTCATCGGTTGCATAAGGCATCTGCAGGATCCCGTAAAAACCAAGGTTGATCATGGCGCCGGACATCACCGCAGAGACCGGAGCCGGTGCTGCCGGGTGTGCTTCCGGCAGCCAGACATGGAGCAGGGGAAAACCGATTTTCAGTCCGAACCCGATCAGCCCGGCGATCAATGCGCCCATACCCCAGATGCCGCATCCGCCGAAAATGAATGCCGGAATCAGGAATGCCGCACCCGCATGACATGCCAACAGGTAGATCCAGGCGGCATGCAGCGTCGATTTTTCGTGATATTCAAAGGCGACAAGCGCAAAACTCATCATCCCCATCATTTCCCATGCCACCAGAAATTCCACCGGCGTACGGGCAAGTGTCACCCAGACCATGGCGCCCAGTGTCCAGAGGAAAAACAGCCAGAACCAGCCGGTCCTGCCCTCTGCATGTCCGGCAAGATAGCCCTTCGCATGAAGGATCGCAGGGATCCCCGCCACGAAGACCGGCAGCTGGAACAGTGCGGAAAGAGAGTCAAGCGTCAAGCTCAAACAACCTGCCCGGACTGTTGCCGGGGGAAGTACGCCGAAGAGCAGCGCCAGCGCACCGGCAAGCCCGATCGCGCAGGCAAACAGACCGGAAGTCATCCCGATCGTTGCCGCAAGGGAATCCCGTTTCCCGCAGAACGGCGCTGCCAGCCCGCCCAGCAGAAGAAGCGTGGATGTGATCAATATCAAGTTCAATTCAATTTCTCCTGTTACTGTTATTTGTTATCTGAAAAAATAAGACATTTACTATACACCGCAAACGTTTTTTTTCAATGTCTCCGGTCAGAAAATCAAGAAAAAACACTTTTTTTATGCGTTTCCGTTTGCATTTTGAAAACTCCCTTGTAAATTAACCGGAAGTCGGAAAAATATACTTGAAAACGATGAATACGGGGTAAGCGGCAGATGGATGGAAAATCTGCTCCGGAACACCGGAACTGATATCAGGAGGAACTGGCAATTTTTGGACACCGGTGTGTGGTGATGAACTCGCCGGTAAGGAACAGATCACACTTGTGGTCGGAACGAAGTCGGAACCGGAAAATACCGGTTGTAACTGAATTTTGAAACAAACGAAAGAATCAATTTTCCGCAGGCTCAACTATTCAAACGCCACAGTAATTTTGTGGAGGTGTAATTATGCCAAACGAGAATCTTTTCGCCGTTGCCTTGTCCGCCAGTATGCAAAACAATAAAAGAGGAGTGAACTGATATGGGTTTGCGCCGCTTTTTTGAATTCATAAAACCTTATCTCGGATTGTGTATGCTTTCCGGGATCGCACTCCTGATCTTTGCCGCTCTCGGCATCCCACTGCCGTGGTTCCTGCAGATCATCATTGACCGGGGGCTGGATAACCGGGGGCTCATGATCCTCCTGCTTTTGGGGATCATCATGACATACTGTCTCCGGGAGATCTTCTTCTATGTGAGCCACTTCCTCTTTTATTACACGGGGAACCGGACGCTCTTCGGGGTGCGGATCAAGCTCTTCAAACATCTGCAGAACCTTTCTCTCCGTTTCTATCAGGAGTACCGGACGGGGAAACTGATCTCCAATATCCTGACGGACGTGGCAAGTTTGAACGGCATGATCTCTGCGGTTCTTTCCAATGTGGTGATCCACCTTTTCACCATCATCTGCATTGTGATCGCTCTTTTCATCATGAATCCGAACTTCTTTGTTCTGCCGCTGATCGTTATTCTGCTGCAGGCGTTGAACTTCACTTACTTCCGGGTTCACATGCGTGCGGAAGAAAAGGAATTGCGCGAAATGATGTCGGAAGTCTCGGCGAATCTGGCGGAAACGATCAACGGGATCAAGGTGGTCAAGTCCTTCGGAAAAGAACATTATGAAAGTCTCGGTTTTGCACAGCGGTTGCGTCCGACATTTGATAAATCTATGAATCTAAACATGTTGAGTGCAAGATCGTGGATCTGTTCGGAAGTGATCAATATTTCCGGGATTGTTCTGCTGCTCTGGTTCGGATCTCTGGATGTCACCTCCGGCGAGATGACGATCGGGCAGTTGGTCGCCTATTATACCTATTTTACCATGCTCACCGGTCCGGTCAGTTCATTGAGCAGTATGGCGAATGTGATCAGTGCCGGTATGGTCTCGGTGGAACGGATCGGCAAATTGCTGGATGCTGTGCCGGAGATCAAACAGGCGAAGACCCCCCGTACAC
>JAGAPM010000243.1 GCA_017623265.1 Lentisphaeria bacterium
GATGAAAAATGGGATACTGCAGATTTGATCTTACCTCATCCCCGGGCAAAAGAGCGGGATTTTGTCTGCGTTCCGCTGGCTGAAATCGCCCCGGAGCTGATTAATCAGCTGTAACAGAACGGGCAGTGATTCGCCGGGGAAGGACCGGTGTGTCGCCCAGGATCAGGACGCTGGATCTGCCATTGACAAAGGGGATGCGGAAGGTCTGCAGCCCCTTGGAACTGGTGGAAATGATCTTGGCTCCGGGAATCAGTGAAAGCGCCCGCAGCATGGTCTGTCCGGCAGGTTTCCGGTTGGAAAGACTTTTTGTCTCTGCTGCCTTTTCCGGTACGGGTGCCGGCGTGGGATCAAAACTGTATTCCAGACACCATTCCGATGCTGTACTTTCAGGATTCCGCATGACATCAATCCGGTGCAGATAAAGTCCGCCGACAGGGATCTTATGGAAATCCGCCATGATCTCGTAATGATCATTTTTATCCAACCGGAAGGGCAGGAACGGCAGCAGGACAGACACAGCTTCATCCTGTGAGATCACGGCGGCTGCAGCGTCCGGCAGATCGGCGGCGAGAAGAACTGCCCGATCCTGTTCGTTTTGAATGGATTTCAGATCTGTCCGGAAGAAGTGTTTCATATTTTCCATATCCCAACAGAGCGTAGTGACGCACTGATATCCAAGGACGCTGCACAGGGCTTCAAAGAGGGCAGCGTCCCCGTTGATTATGCGCTGCGGATCCCGCGGATCCATGAAAAATTCCGATTGCGGACGGATCGTTTTTGCATGATTTTTAAACGCCTTTGCAATATTTTCCGCACTGACCGGTTTTTCCACCAGTTCCGCCAGTTTTTGTGCGGGTTCCAGCAATTCCGGTTCTCCATTGTACTGCGTGAATTTTTCCGGCAGAAGATCTTCCAGTTCCGGATAGATCGCACTTTTTTTCGTGGCAGGAAGGCTGGGCTGATGCAGGGCACGGTGCGCCGTTACGATGTGAAAGATCCGCTGCTGCTGATGAAGTTTTTCCTGCAGATTTTCCTGTTCTGCTTTGTGACGCAGTTCTGCCTCCTGCAGTTGTTGATCTTTTTCCTCAATGACTTCTCCGATCCGGCTGTATGCATGATTGAGGTTCTGCCGGTCAATCAGCAGAATTCCACAGAAAAGGACCAGCATGACTCCGCTGATCGCGTAGAAGATCTTACTCATTTTTATCCATTCCTTCCGCCGTTGTGCAGGTGCTGACCGCCATCCACGCTGACAATCGTGCCGGTGATAGAGCGATTGGTGGCGAGATAAAGGGCAGTCTGTGCAATATCATCCACTTCAACCCGCCGGTTGAGCGGAACCATTTTCAAAGTTTTTTCCATGTTCAGATGTTCCAGCCCCGGCGGTGCGATCACCGGTCCCGGTGCGATCCCGTTGACCCGGATCCGGGGCGCATAAGCAAGAGCAGCACATTCTGTAGCATCCGCAAGTGCTTTCTTTGAAACAAGATAGCCGAATGATCCCGGTTCCGTTCTGCCCGATACTGCCTGATCCAGCAAATTGATGATGCAGGCATCCGGATTGCAGGTCCTTGCAAACGCTTTCATCAGAGCGAGAGGAGCAAAAAAGTTGATGTCCAGCATCGCCTGTACGTCCGCCTGTGTTTCGGTTTCAAAAGGCTTGCGGATATAAGCGGATGCATTATTGATGAGGATATCCAGATGTCCCGCATCTGAAATCAGTTTTTCCGGTGCGCCCGGCTCTGTCAGATCACAAGTCAGGATCCGGCTTGCGGGCAGTTCCGCCGCTGCATCTGCATGAGTCCGGCAGTGGACGATCACCTCTGCCCCGGCGTCTGCAAAGGCACGGACCAAAACCGCCCCCACGCGGATCGCTCCGCCGGTGACAAGTACCCGTTTCCCTTGCAGAACACCTTGCTTCATCAGAAGTTACGCCTCCATGCCGCTTCGGTATCACGCTGGTCGGCTGCAGCCGCCAACTCCCGGATCTTTTCTTTGATCGCTTCCACGCCTTCGCAGGTTCCGGCACTCATGGGGAAGACTTCAATATCATCATCCAGTTCCAGAATGAACTCTTCGTAATTCGCCTGACTTTCTTCCAGGTCCATCTTGTTGGCTACAATGAGCATCGCCCGGTCGGAAAGTCCTTCCATATACTCTTCCAGTTCGTTTTTCAGGATCCGGTAGTCCTCAATGGGCTTTCTGCCGTCCACGCCCGCCATGTCGATGACATACAGCAGAAGTTTGGTACGCTCGATATGACGGAGAAAATAGTGTCCCAGCCCTACATTCAGATGAGCCCCATCAATCAGCCCCGGTACGTCTGCGACCAGAATTTTTTTGAAGTCCGGGTACTCACAGACACCGATAACGGGGTGAAGGGTCGTGAAGGGGTAGGGGGCGACTTTGGGTTTTGCATTGGATATTGCGCCGAGCAGAGTGGATTTTCCGGCGTTCGGATAGCCCACAAAACCGACATCCGCCACCAGCTTCAGCTCCAGTTTCAGATCGATCGGTTCTACTTTTTCGCCGGGTTCATGTTCCCGGGGCGCACGGTTTGTGCTGGTTGCAAAACGGGCATTGCCCCGTCCGCCGCGCCCGCCGACTGCGATCACGACTTCCTGACCGGGTTCGTTGATATCTGCCAGCAGGTCGCCGGTTTCCGTGTTGTAGATCAGTGTTCCGGGCGGGACCTTGATATAGAGGTCTCTGCCGCGTCTTCCGTGGCAGTCTTTCCCTCTTCCATCGCCGCCGTTTTCAGCCACGAATCTGCGGTTGAAAATAAAACTTGCAAGGCTTTGTTCGCCGGGTTCTGCCACAAAGATGATGTTTCCGCCGGGCGCACCGTCGCCCCCGTTCGGACCGCCTTTCGGCACGAACGCTTCCCGCCGGAAACTGCAGCAGCCGTTGCCGCCATCTCCAGCCTTGATCGTAATTTCCGCCTGGTCTACAAACATGATCTCAAACTTTCTTTTTCAGGGTGTCAGAATTGAAAAAGCCCGGCAGATGTATAACTACCGGGCTATTTCGTACGCTTCCGGTCGCCCGGAACGATTTTTTTCGCAGCGAAGCGCAATTATGCTTCAGCCGGAATTTCCAGCGGGATGACCTCCACGGATTTTTTCACGGCTTTTTTGAATTTGACCGTGCCATCGCACAGAGCAAAGAGCGTGAAATCGCGGCCGCAGCCGACGTTTTTACCGGGGTGGAACTGAGTGCCGCGCTGACGGACGATGATGCTGCCTGCGGTGACGAATTCGCCTGCATAGGCCTTGACGCCGAGCATTTTCGGCTTACTGTCACGACCGTTACGGCTGCTGGACTGACCTTTCTTATGTGCCATTTTCCTTCTCCAATTATGTTAGTTGTTGTTATTTTGCAATTTCAAAGCTGATTACAGCGGACAGTTAATATGCCACATATTTTTGATTTTTCAAGTCTTTCCAGCACTTTCTGCAGCATTTTTTTCGATTTTTTTTCAGTTTTTCTCGTCCTGAATGCTGTCAACAGCCTCAATGAAGTCTGCCGGCGGTTTCGCTTCAAATGCCATGACTTCATCTGTTTCCGGGTGGTAGATCTCCAGTTTCCAGGCGTGAAGCATCTGCCGGTCTGCATCGGGGGCATGTCCGCGGTTGTATAATTTTTCTCCCAGCAGCGGGAATCCCATGTGTGACATGTGAACGCGGATCTGATGGGTGCGTCCGGTGTGGAGGCGTACCTGGATCAGAGAGACTTTTCTTCCGTTGCGCCATCCGGTTTTCAATACCCGGTATGCGGTGACTGCTTCTTTGCCTTCGCCCTGCCGGAGAACAGCCATTTTCTTCCGGTCGACAGGATGGCGTCCGAAGGCGGTTTTGATCACGGAGCTTGTGGGGACCGGTGCCCCGTGGACGATCGCCAGATATGTTTTTTCCACTTCCCGTTCGGCGAATGCTTTGGAAAGTCTGCGCAGGGAGCGGGGCGTTTTGGCAATGATCAGCGCTCCGGAGGTATCTTTATCCAGCCGGTGTACGATCCCGGGGCGGAGCGGATCCACTTCGGAATCATCTTCCAGCATCAGATTCATATCCGGTTCCCTGCCGAGAACGGCGTTGACCAGCGTTCCGGACCAGTTTCCGGCGCCGGGGTGGACCACCATTCCGGCGGGTTTGTTTACCACGAGAATGGATTCATCCTCAAACAGAACATCCAGCGGGATGGCTTCCGGTTCCGCCTTGACCGTGATCTCCGGTGCGGGCGCATCAATGTCAATGACCTGTCCGGCGGCGAGTCTGGTACGGGGCGGGAGACCGGCTTTCCCATCCAGCAGCAGGAAGCCGTCTTTTATGATGTTTTGCGCACGGGTTCGCGAGATTTCCCCGTTTTCCGTCTGCATCTGGACCAGTTTGACCACGGCGGAGTCCAAACGCTCCCCCGCCAATTCTTCGGGTACGGTCAGATGGTATATTTCTCGTTTTTCAGGCATCTTTCAGCTCCAGTTCGTTCTTTTCTTTTGCCATGACCAGCAGGATGGACCCCACAGGGATCATCAGGAAGAGGGCAATGCTCTGTGAAGTGGTAAGGCCCAGCAGAAGTTCCGGATTGTCACCCCGGAAAAATTCCAGAATGAAGCGGATCACGGCGTAGGTAATGAGATAAATCCCGGCGATCTGACCGGGGCGTCTGAATTTTTTACAGAGGATCAGCAGCGCCACGCAGAGAATGAGATTGGCAACACTCTCCCAGATCTGGGTCGGGTAAAGCGCCCGTGTCATGCCGTCCGGCAGGTACATTTTTGCTTCAATGCTGGATTCCGGGTGATACGGGAAACGGACCGCACCCCATGTTCCCTGGGGAGCGACTTTGCCGAAACAGCATCCCTGCAGGAAACACCCCAACCGTCCGAAGGCGTGCCCAATGGCGATAGCGGGGGATGTCACATCCAGCAAAGCGGGCATGGAGATCTTTTTTCTGCGTGCATAGATGCAGACACTGGTGATGGCAAGGATGAAGCCGCCGTAAAAGACAAGCCCGCCCTGATCGATCCGGAAGACCCAGAGGAAACCGGCATTGCTGTCCCAGTTCTGGATCACATGAAGCAGGCGCGCCCCGAGGATGCCGGTGCCGAGAGCAATCATGGCAAGATCGAAGATCTGATCATTGGTCATGCCGGCGCGTTTGCGTTTGTACAGCATGACCAGCGTGGCACAGATGAATCCGAGAGCGATACAGACGCCGTAAAAATGAATACTCTTTCCGAAAAGATTGAATGCGATGGGGTACATCCGGCAGAAAACTCCATTATTTTTCAGTAATCGTTCAAAAACAATATGGAAATTTAGCACAGAAGTGTTAAATTATCAAATGTAAATACGAAAAATCATCGAAAAATAACCGAAGGTAACCGTGCTATGTCTGTTGAAGCGATCGCCTCCCACATTGAATCCTTTGCGCAATATGCGGAATCGGCGCCGTTGCTGATCCTGTTTTTCATCTTTCTTTTTATGGCGGTGGAAAGCTCCTTCATCCCGTTCCCCATCGAAGTGGTTATGATCCCTGCCGGATTCCTTCTGTTCCGTTATCCGCTGCCCACCGGGATCCATTGGCTGGATTTTCTGATCGTGGTGGCAGCCGGTCTTGCCGGATCGCTGCTGGGAGCGTATGTGAATTACTTCCTTGCCGCATGGCTGGGAAAACCTTTTCTGCGCAAATATGGAAAGTATGTGCTGCTTTCAGAAAAAGCACTGGACCGGGCAGATGAGATCTTTCTCAAATACGGAGATATGGTCACGTTTGTGTGCCGTCTGTTACCTGCGATCCGGCAGATCATCTCTGTTCCGGCAGGTATTTCCGGTATGAACCTCAAGCGTTTTTCTTTCTTTACCGGGCTGGGTGCCGGGATCTGGAGTGCGATCCTGGCGGCAATCGGGTATTTCCTCGGGTACAGTGTGGGTGAGATGACTTATCTGGAAATGGTCCAGCGCGGCAAGCAAATGCTTCATGATCACTTTATCTGGGTCATTCTCGGGATCGTGGTCATTGTGGGCGTTCACATGGCGATTACAAAGTTTATCATGAAATCCGATAAAACAAAATCTGAAACGGAGTGTGCAGAATGAGTTTGAAGATCGATATTTCTTTTCCCGGCGGCAATATTTTCATCGAAGACATCAACGGCTTTGATGTGACCCTGACAAAGGACATGCGCAACACGGAGGGCGATTGGTTTTACTGGGCGTTCCGAGGCACGTTCGATGAGGTGGGAACTTATCATTTCACCTTTACCAACGGTTGGGCTTGTGGAGCACGGGGACCCGCTGTCAGTTACGATGACGGCATGACGTGGGAATGGCTGGGCGCCGGTTGCGTCTCCGGCGAAAAACGCAATCAGTTCTTCTATAACTACGACGGCAGCAGAGGCAACCGGGTGATCTTCTGCATGGGAATGCAGTATCAGCAGGCGCATCTGGATGCGTTCCTTGCCAAACATCAGGGCGACGACCGGTTGAGCGTATCCACGCTCGCATACACCCGGAAAAACCGGGCGGTGGAGATCCTGCACATCGAAGATAAGACTGTCGGCGGGGAAAAGAAACGGATCTTCCTCACATCCCGTCACCACTGTTGCGAAATGATGGCGACTTATGCCATGGAAGGGATCCTGGATGCCGCACTGAAAGACGATGATCTGGGGCGGGAACTGCGGGAAAAATTTATCATCGATGCCGTTCCTTTTGTCGATAAGGATGGCGTGGTGGATGGCGACCAGGGCAAGAATCGTCTGCCTCACGACCACGCCCGCGACTACGGCGCAGAACATAACCTCTACCCGGAAGTTGCTGCGATCCAGAAGTTTCTGCTGGAAACGAAGCCGTATATCGTGAACGATCTGCACTGCCCGTGGATCTGCCTCGACATCAACGAAACCATCTATTTCCCCGGACCTTCCGGCAAAGACGCCGAAGCGCGGATGCTGCGGATGTCCGCCATCCTCGCCGAAGAAGCACCCGCCTGCGCCCCCCATTTCCCGGAGGATAACATCCTTTACGGCGTGGGCTGGAATACCGGCGCCAATTATACCAAGGGCGCACCTATGGGCGCCTGGGTAAACCGGCAGGGATTCGCCCGCTTTGCCGGAACCCTTGAGATCGCATACGCCAACGCCAGAGAAGTAACCCTCACCCCCGATGGCGTCCGGGAACTGGGCAGAGCCCTCGCACGGACCTATCTCCGCTTCGCCGCCGAAATGGGCTGATCCGGAGAGCGTGGGGAGGAGAGCTTTTTTGCCGGTGGAACTTTCTGAAGAAAGCTTCCCCCGGCACCCCCTCAAAGACTTTTGGAGCGAAGCACGGTGCATAGCACCGCACTTCGCATTTTTTTGTTTGACGGGAGGGCGTGAGCCAAACGAGCAGAGCGAAGTTGAGGCGAACAACAGGAAGTGCCCTCTGGGCACGGCACAAAAAACGCTCCGTATCTTTTCAGACACGGAGCGTTGTGCTTTTCAGCGAAAAATCTGTTCAGAACAGATTATGCATCGTAAGCGTGACCTGCGGAACCAAGAACATTGACGATCTTGTGTTCGTACATGGCTTTCATTCTGTCGCGGGCAGGACCCAGGTATTTGCGCGGGTCGAATTCTGCGGGCTTTTCAACGAAGACTTTACGGATGCCGGCGGTCATTGCCAGACGGGAGTCGGAGTCAATGTTGATCTTGCAGACAGCGGATTTTGCGGCTTCGCGGAGCTGTTCTTCCGGAATACCGACAGCAGCCTTCAGGGCACCGCCGTTGGAGTTGATGATCTTGACTTCTTCCTGCGGAACGCTGGAGGAGCCGTGGAGAACGATGGGGAAGCCGGGGAGCTGTTCTTCGATCGCCTTCAGAACGTCGAATGCCAGCGGGGGCGGAACGAGAAGACCCGTTTCCGGATCGACCGTGCACTGTTCCGGCGTGAACTTGTATGCGCCGTGGCTGGTGCCAATGGAGATGGCGAGGGAGTCGCAACCGGTCTTGGTGACAAAGTCAACGACTTCTTCCGGCTTGGTGTAGTGGGATTCTTCAGCGGAGACTTCATCTTCCACGCCAGCGAGGACGCCCAGTTCGCCTTCGACGGTCACATCAAACTGATGAGCATAGTCGCAGACTTTCTTGGTCA
>JAGAPM010000244.1 GCA_017623265.1 Lentisphaeria bacterium
CGCGCATTTTTCCGGCGGCGGAACGGCAGAAGCCGCCGCCGGAAAAATGCAGCCGGAGCGTTCAGACAGGCGTGCGCTGTCTGAACGCTCCGGAGGTCTGCGCCCTGCGAGACTGTGTGTTATACGATCAGTTCTTTTTCCATGGTGCAGAGATTTTCATATCCGTCTTCCCGGATGACGACCAGGTCTTCGAGGCGGATCCCGCCCCATTCCGGATCATAGAGACCGGGTTCCACGCTGACGACGGCGCCTGCGGGCAGGGGATTGGGATTTCCGGGAGAGAGTCGGGGCTGTTCATGGATATCCAGTCCCACGCCGTGACCGAGGCCGTGGATGAATCCGCACGGGATGCCATCGGCATTTTTATGTGCGGTGAACCCGTCTGCTTCCATGCTGCGTGCGGCGCAGTTGTGGACATCGGCACCTGTCGCCCCGGCTTTGAGCATGGCGAGGGATTTTTCTGCCGCCTTGAGGACGGATGTAAACGCCCGTTCGGTTTTGGCGTTTACGGGTTTTCCTTTACAGAATGTCCGGGTCATATCGCCCCAGTATCCGGTCCGGTCGCTGCGTGGGACGATATCGCACACGATCGGTTCACCGGCACGCAGGGGACCTTCACCGATGCAATGAGGTGCTGCGCCCTGTGCGCCGCCTGCGATGATGGTGCGGTCGGCGGTATATCCCTGCCGTTTGAATTCGGCTTCCACTTCGCTGCGGACATATTCACTGGTCAGCAGTTCCCCGTCTTTCCGGACAAGCATATTGTGACAGTTTACGCCTGCCTTCCGGATCATCTCCTGTACCATGCGCATTGCATTTTCTGTTGTCTTCATGGCATGGCGGATCTTTTCGATCTCCTCCTCATTTTTGACGGCGCGTTCCGGGAAAAAATCGCCATCCATCGTGCGTACAATGATTCCTGCGCTGCGCATCCGGTCAGCATACGCCACGGGGAAGGAATCGGGCACGATCCACTCATTGATCCCGGTAAACTCCGGGAGCCCGAGGAGAATATCCCGCTTGCCGGTCTTGCGGATGATATCGTTCCGGTCCTGTACGATCACGTGTGGGTGAGCCTCATCCATTGCTCTGGAGAGTTCCAGGACGGAGACGGCGATGTGCTGTTTTCCGTCTGCTTCATAATAAAGAAATTCATCATGCGCATTGAATCCGCTGCCGTAAAGAATATCGGAATCCGTACTGCCGGCGGAGATGAGCCTGCCGACCCGGTTTTGACTTTTTTCCATAGAAAAAGCTGCTCCTGACTTGTAAATTTGAAATTTGATAATAAATTTTAATGGTGAGCAATATATAATGTAAAACTGCGAAACGCAAGGAATGAAGACATGGAAATTCAGAATTTTTTAATCCCGGCGGCAATTTCTTATCTCTCCGGTTCAGTCCCGTACGGATATCTGATCGGGAAACTGAAAGGGATCGACATCCGTCAGCACGGCAGCTGTAATATCGGAGCGACCAATGTGACCCGTGTACTGGGCAAAGGCTGGGGACGCCTTTGTTTTGCCTGCGACTTTCTGAAAGGATTTCTTCCGGTTCTGCTGTTCAGCCTGATCATTACAACCGATACTGCTGCACAGACCTATATCCCCGTTCTCTGTGCGTTTTTTGCTGTTCTCGGGCATATTTTTCCGGTTTGGCTGAAGTTCAAAGGCGGCAAGGGAATCGCAGTTGCAGCGGGTGCGATTTTTGCTCTGGCACCGCTGACGCTGATCTGCGGTCTGATTGTTTGGGGAATCACCTTTTTTACATCCCGTTACGTTTCGCTTGCCAGTATTTTTGCTGCGGCATCCCTTCCGTTTTTCTGTTTTATTTATTCCTATGTCTTTTCCTGGGAGCCGGGCGGTTTTTCACTGGCAAGAGAAATTCTGCTGATCGTGCTTGCGGCATTGACGATTCTGAAACATACATCCAATATCAAGCGTCTTTTGAACGGAACAGAGAACCGTTTTGAGAAAAAGAAAGATGCCGAATAAAAAGAGGGTCCGACTATGGCAAAGAAGAAAAATACTGTCATGAAAATTGCTGTCCTCGGCGATGGCGGCTGGGGAACGGCGCTGGCGCTGACTGCATACAACAATGGTCATAAGGTTATCGTATGGGGCGCCTTTCAGGAGAATGTGGATGCGGTCAACCGGGATCATAAGAACCGTTTTCTTGCCGGAGTGGATCTGCCCCATGATCTGCCGTTTACCACGGACATGAAAGAAGCCGTTAGCGGTGCGCAATTGGTTGTGCTTGCTTCGCCCTCCCAGTATTTGCGGGGGACCGTGACTGCACTGGCACCGTATCTGGACCGTGCAAATCAGATCGTGGTGGATATCTCCAAAGGGATCGAAGTCGGTACGCTGCTGCGGATGAGCGTATTGGATTGTATCAGGCAGCACTTCA
>JAGAPM010000245.1 GCA_017623265.1 Lentisphaeria bacterium
CCGATCGCTCCTTTGACCACCGGCGGCAGATGCCAGGTAAGTGTGTTTTCAAAAGCGTTTGCACCCGTAATACCGATCACATTCTCGATGAAGAGACTGATGGGACCGAGAGCGGACCAACCACAGAAGTCGGGGCGGACCCGGGTTCCATTGTGGGCGGCAGGTGTAGGCAGCGTGGGACTGTAACATTCCCAGATCGTATGGGGTTCATACTGTTTGTAGGTGTTGTACATGTGGTCCACCACTTTGCGGGCACACTCATTGGCAAGATCGAACATGCCGTAATTTTCCAGCGATTTCGTACCCATGTATGCCGTGGGCAGCCAGACAGAACCGCGCCAATAGCAGCCGGTAACCGGCTCAAAGTCGGCATCATCACGGGCTACCGTTGTCCACGGCACCATGCCACCGAGTTTTTCGGGATCACGGAGGAGAGAAGCCATGCGTTCCGCCTGTTCTTTGGAAGGCATCATGGAAAGCATGGGCCAGAAGGAGGCCGGGGTCAGACATTTCATCTTCTCCAGCGTCTTTTCGTGAATATCGTAATAGATACCGTCTTCTTCATCCCAATAAAGCTCGTTGACTTTTTTCTTGAATGCTTCGTACATCATCTGCCAGCGGGCGGCGATGGCATTTTCACCGAGCAGAGCTGCGATTTTCGAGATGAAGAGCGCCGAGAATCCCTGCTGCGCAATGGCATCCACCCACAACATTTCCGGATGGTTCGGACGTTCTTTTTCCGCTTTGGCACCAACTCTGCCGCGGGGCGTGTTGTCCATGCCGCTTCTGCCGCCTTCCCAGAGATAACCGTTTTCTTTCTTGACAAGGCAAGTCGGCGCACGGGTATAATCTTTCACCCAGCCGGGTTCGGTCATGTTTTCAAGGAACGCAAAATGACGCTGGAGATATTTGTGTTCCAGCAGCAGTTCTTTCAGGTGTTCCTTGTCACCGGTCATCATGGCGTAGGAATATTCCGCCCAGCTGAACAACGGGGGATTGTCCGGAATATGGATACGGACCTGCACCGAATCGCCATCCTTGTAGTCTGTCCAGTCCGGGGGATTGTGAACAGTGACCTTTGGCAGCTGATAATGGTCGTGTAAAGGCTTGTAGAAGTTGTTCAGCGTTTCGATGCCGGGAAATACATTGGGGGCATACTTGCAGAAGAACATCATAAAACAGGTATCCCAGATCCACATGTCCGTAATGAGGAATGCCTCGTCCATGTACGGGTTCTGGGGCATGCCGGGGATGTCGTAAATATGATCGTGCGCCAGCTTCCAGGCGAGATCGTAAAGCTCCAGATATTCCGGCTTCTCTTCAAAAACGGGGATTGGGATCTCTTTCTTCCAGTCGGGATTGTTCAGATCAAAATTTTTCGGCTTCATATACGCATATCCTTTCGTTGATTTTCTGTCGATATGTCAATATAGCGCACCTTTACAGAAAGTCCAACAAAAAAAACATGTATGCAGTGTTTTATTTTGTAAAAAAGCGTAACGCCCCGGAGACGGCAGGCGGGACGGCGCCGCCTCCGGCGGCAAATGCCCCTGCACCTGACCGGTGTGCAGGGCATGCCCCCGATTGACGCACGCAGCGTGCGTCAATCGGGGGTGCCGTCCCGCCTGCCGTCGTCCGGGGCTTGCAATCCCGTCCAACCGTGCTATATTATCCTCTGTGATACCAACAAAAAAACACAGGAAAGCCTATGTTTCCCGTCAAAGCAAATTTACAGAAAAAGATCCAAACCGATCCGGATGGTGCCTGCGACCTGCTGGATGCCAACGGTTTTTTGCCGAAACCGGGGGAAAGCCGTGAGGATTTTCTGGCACGGGCGCTGAAAGAGCCGTATGAAACGCCGGAGCTGGATGAATCTTTTACGAACGCTGTTTCTTTGTCTGCGGACATCCTTTCCGAGGGGGCAGAGAGGACAAAAAAGCTGTACGGTTTTGAAGCACTGTATGTACCGGGCTATGCATTGAAACACGGATTCGGCTTTCTGTGGGCGGGATGCACGCTGACTGATGATCAGGACCGGTCTGTGTTTGCGCTGCGCTTTCCCTTTGCCAAGCAAACACGCTGGTTCATCTACGACCGGGCGGAACTGCTTGCTCACGAACAGACACATGCGGCGCGCACCCCCGTCAACGACATGATCCACGAGGAATATTTTGCTTATCAGACATCCGGATCGACTCTGCGCCGCTATCTCGGAAACTGCTTCCGGACTGCAGCAGATTCCATCCTCTTTCTTGCCGGGCTGGTTCCGCTTTTCGTGATAGAAGCATGTTACATGCTGGGTAATCCCGTTCTGCCTATGTGGCCATTTGCAATACTTGCGTTCATCTATCCTGCTTTTCTGCTGATCCGCAATCAGCTGGCACGCAATGTAATGAATCGGGCAAAAAAGAATCTTGCGGCAGCGGGGAAGAAGGAGATCATGCCGTTGCTGTTCCGGGCAACAGCACAGGAGATCGCTCAGCTTGCAAAAAGTACTGATGTTTCAACTCTTCTTTCCAATTGGCAGAAACAGGAACTGCGCTGGACCATTGCCCTGCGCCGGTTCAAATGACCGTTTTCCGTTTGTACCATGGAATAAACAAAAAATAGAACAGACTCGGCAATGCGGTGCTGTATGTGGCAAGTGCATAACCGAGAATCATCCCGAAAAGTCCCATTCCGCACCAGATCCCGAAGAACCAGCTGAAGAAGATCCGGAACACAAATCCATCCAACAAAGCGATAACCAAACCGAATACAGCATTTCCGATTCCTTGCACAAAACCGTTTGTTCCCTTCATGATCAGGAGGGCAGGATAATGCAGGATCATCGCTGAAACGATAACCGGTGACAGCTCCAGAACAGCAGGATCATCCGTAAAAATCCCGAACAGCTGACGAGGAAACAGCAACTGTGCTGCACCGAGGACCAGAAAAAATCCGCCGCTGATCAGCCAGACATAACATACACTCCTGCGGATCCGGTCGATCCTGCCTGCCCCGATATTCTGCCCCACAATGGTGGAAACTGCCATCATCACACCCTGCGAGATCTTGTTTGCCAGTTCATCCAGACGCAGTCCGATCCCGAATGCGGCAGAAGTCGCCACCCCGAGCGTATTGATCAGCCCCGTAACAAACAGCATGGACACATTGATCGCTGCAAACCGGATCGCAAAAGGGATCCCCAATTTGACCAGCACCTTCAACACCACCGGATCGATCCGGAAAGAATGCGGTTTGAAGTCAAAACCGAATACCTCCCGGTTGGTATAAAGCACATACGCCGCCAACAGAAATGCAATTGTCTGACTCAACACCGTTGCAACAGCCGCCCCGGAAACGCCCCACTGAAAAACCGCAACAAACAGCAAATCCAGCAGGATATTGGTAATTGCAGAAACAGCAATAAAAAGGAAGGGGCGGATCGAATCGCCCACACCGCGCAGAACCGCCGAGATCATATTGTAACCGTAAATGAACATCAATCCGCCGCCACAGATACGCAGATAAGATGTAGCGCCCGCCAGGGCTTCAGGCGGTGTCCGCAACAGATGCAGAAAAGGTCCGGCGAAAAGAAGCGAGAGAATGGAAACAGCAACGCCAAGCAGTGTAACAAGGGTAAACATCGTTCCGGTTGCAGTATTCAACCGTTCTCTCTCACCGCGACCGAGCAGTTGGGAGATCAACACCTGACCACC
>JAGAPM010000027.1 GCA_017623265.1 Lentisphaeria bacterium
GCCTTCGCCTGACGGATCACTTCATCCGCCTTTACCGAATCTAGAAAAACATTGGTCACGCCACCTGCTGCATAGCAGTACGGACACCGGTAGTTGCAGGTGCGGTTGAATTCGATCTCGATGGTGAGAAGTCCCCGTTTCGAGGCAGTCTCACGGATCTCTTCCATGGTAAAATCAAATTTATGTTTGTCAAATGGGATCATGATTCACTCCTTGCGCAGATCAAAGAATCGGACCGGCTTGCGTGAGACACCAAAGACCCGTTTGCGGGCGTCTTCTTCACTGACTCCGATCACCGGAACATGGATCCGGGTCCGGTTGTAAAGCTGTTCCCGGATGTTCAGACTTTCCACAGTATGCCCATCTTTGCATGCCACAAACATACTGATCTCATCGGAAAGGGCGCTGCCGCTGACTTCCATGTAATATTCCGAAACTCCGTCGATCCCATCCAGCACATTGAAAAAGGCACCGGGGAAAAGAGTCGTCCCATGAACTTTCAGCATCTGGGCTTTGCGTCCGAGGATCGGACCGAGCCGCAGCGTGTTTCTGCCGCAGGAACATTTTTCCGGAATGATGAAACTGATGTCGCCTGTGCGGAAACGGACCAGCGGCATCCCGGAAACCTGCAGCGGAGTCACAGTCACTTCACCGGTCACGCCATCCGGAACCCGGTTGCCTTTTTCATCCAGAATTTCGACGATCGCCAGATCTGCGGGCGGGTGACCGCCGCAACGGGCGGAACATTCCGTAAAGCTGGTGACGATCTCACTGGAGGCGTAAGTGGAATGGACCGCTCCCGGCCAGAATTCTTCCAGTTTCCGCCCCAGCGGAGTCAACTTCATATCGCGGGTCCGGATCGGTTCGCCGATGCAGACGATCCGTTTGACACAGCTGCCGTCGATCCCGTTGTCTTTCAGATATTGTCCCAGTTTCGCAATGAAACTCGGCACCCCAACGATCCCTTCCGGATGGACCATGGAAAGGATCGAGGCGTGGCTGGCAATGGTGTTCAGCCCGTTCCGGACGGCTGACGCTCCCACTTTGACCACACCCTGATAGTATGCCAGTCCCGCAATGAAACAGCGGTCAATGGTACAGGTCAGAAGCACTTTATCCGTGGGGACCATTCCGGCAGCTTTGAACCCGACCGCATCGTTGTAGCCCAGACGGTCCAGGTCACCGGCGGAATACACGATCCGGCAGGGATTCCCCGTCGTTCCGCTGGTGAAACAGATATCGGCGATCTGTTCCTCCGGTACCGCGAAAAATTCTTCATTATGTTCTGCAAGATCGCTTTTGCTGGTGGTGGGCAGCTCCTGCAGAGAATCGTAGTCAAACACCTTGTCCGGATCGAATCCGGCAAACCGTTTCCGGTAGAACGGGGAATTTTCCCGGCAGTAACGGATATGTTCCGCAAGGAGCCGGTCCTGTTCTTTCCGGATCTCTGCTGCGGGGAGAAAAGAAATATCATCCTTCAGTTCAAATTTTGTTTTCATGACTTTTTCTCTTTCAGGAGTTCATCCATCTTTGCAAGTTCTTCTTCCATCATTCGGAAAACGGTCTTTTTCAATACAAATGCCGTGGCACAGCGCCCCACTTCATCTGCCGGGATCGGAGCAAGACGCCGGATCAGCAGATCACGGAACATGCGGAAACGGAATTTCCGGTCCGGCATGTATTCATTGCCCGCAATACAGAGCATATACACCGGCAGCCCAAGATCCAATGCGATTTTGAAAATGCCGCTGTGGAACGCATTCATCTTTTCCGATTCGGATCGGGTCCCTTCGGGAAATGCCACGATCACATCGTTTGCCGCAATCACTTCTGTGGCGTTCTTCTCCAGCGTTGCAAAATCCCAGCCGGTGATGTCCAGATATCCGCCCAGTTTCGCACCCCAGCCGATCACCGGCGCACGCATGGGCCAGCCGTTAACCGTTTGCGCACAGCTTTCCCCCATGACTGCCACAAGAAAAGCATCCGTTGCCGCACGGTGATTCACCACCACGATCCCCGGCGCACGGTCCTTGCCGCAGCCGGAATGATCTTCATAACGGACACGGAAGAAGGGGCGCCACACGATCCGTACCATGGTCCAACCGAAAAGAAACAGCAGAAAGCGCATGAAATGACGGCGCTTGCAGCGGGGAAAAAGAAGGCTGATCCCCACCGGCAGCAGCATGGCGGTCCAGTAGAACGCAGTCCAGAAGACCGTCAGAAAATAAATCGGAAAACTGCGGCAGAAGGTGAATAGCGCAGAAGACTTTTGCGGTTCACTGCTCACAGCTTTTCTGCCAGCTCCGGATGTTCGGCAATGAGTTTTTCAAAAAGCGCATATACATCTCCAAGCGTCTTGACTTCCCGGATCTCTTTGTTCTCACGAAGCATGATCCCGAACTTCTGCTGAAGACCTACGATCATGTCCACAATGTCCAGACTGTCCAGACCAAGATCATCCAGAATATGTTTTTCCGGCGTCAGGTCCGCTTCTTCAAACTCAAAACGTTCAATAAAAATCGAATTGACTGCTTTTACGATCGCGTCACGGTTCATAATTGGATTCTCCTTAAAAGTGTATGTGATTTTTTGTTTTAATCAATCGCTTTGCAAACCAGACTCGCATTCACTCCGCCGAATGCAATGCTGTTCTTGATGCACACCCGGACCTTGTGATCCATAAGCTGACGGGGCAGCAGGATCCCTGAACAGTCATCCACCTGTTCCAGATTCCGGGTGGGAAGCACAACGCCATGCTGCATCATGCCGTGTACCGCCGCAAGTTCCAGAGCGCCGGAAGCTCCCAGCGTGTGACCGAGATGTCCCTTCAGACTGGACACCGGAACATTCCCGCCCAATACAGACCGGATCGCCGCCGCTTCCGCCGCATCGCCCACTTTCGTGCCGGTGGCATGGGCGCTGACATAGTCCACATCTTCCGCATTGATCCCCGCATCGGCGAGGGCGGTACGCATACAGTTGGCGATCTGTGCTTCATCGGAATGGCTGACATGCCAGCCGGAACAGTTTGTTGCATATCCGGCAAGTTCAAAAAGAATGTTGGCTCCACGGGCTTTGGCGTGTTCATATTCTTCCACCACAAGAATACCCGCACCTTCCGCACAGACAAGCCCTTCCCGGTTTGCGTCGAAGGGCCGTGCCAGCTTATCCGGTTCCGGCGTCTCCCGTTCCGCAAGCGCATAAAGCAGCTGGAAAGAGGATGCCACAAGACTGGTCGTTTCATCCGATCCGCCGGAAATGACAACATCTGCCTTGCCGAGCCGGATCAGTTCCTGTGCCGCACCGAGTGCCTGAAGACCGGAGGCACAGGCGGAGCAGGGCGCAAGCTGGATCCCGTTGATCCCGAACATATCTGCCACATTGAACGCAGACGAATGGCTCATCAGACGGAAAAAGTGGCAGGCGGAAAGATCATCTCTTCTGCCTTCGGCTTCTGCGGTACAGGCATCCGTCATGCTGGAGGCGCTGCCCACCGTACTGCCGATCACACAGGCAACTCTGCCCGTGGTGAAAAGCGCCGGATCAAGACCGCTGCTCAAAACCGCTTCCTGCGCAGCAAGACCCGAAAACAATGCCGCATTGCCCATGGTACGCCGGACTTTCCGGTTGATCTGTTTGACTTGTACCGGATCCACACTCACCGGCGCATTGGCAATGTTTTTCCCGAAATGGTCAAACCATTCCGGCATGGCACGGACCCCGGAACGGTTCGCAAGAAGACCTTCCCAGAGTTCTTTTACCGAATTCCCAAGAGGGCTGACAACTCCGATCCCTGTTACAACTGCGCGTCTGTTCATAAGCTTTCTGTCTGCAATTTTTGCGTATGTTTGTTTATTTTTACTTTACAAAAACAAAATATACTGTAAAAACAGAAAAAATCAAGGCGTTGTAAGACTTTGTAGGGATTTTTTCAGAGAAAACGGCGGAGCAGACCGGTGTAAACATCTTCTCCCAATACTTGACGGAAAACGGAGAAGGAGGCAAGCATGGTTCCCATGACACCCGGCACCAGCGCACTTTGTCCTGCTGCAAAAAAGTTGGTGACCGGCAGCTGACCGCAGATCCGCGCCTGACCGCAGATACATCTTGCACCATAAGCACTTCCCGTCGGCGGATCGTAGTCCAGACAGGTCCACGGGCTGCCGCTCGCTTGTACATGGAGTTTCCCTTTCAAGGCAGGATAAACCCTTTCGATCTCCGCTTCGGTTTCCCGGATCATTTGTGCTTTAAAGGACTGATACGCTTCATCCGTCAGCCTTTGCCGGTGATCGGGTGAAAACGGTTGTGGCATCCCTTCAAAACGCATGGTCCGGAACGCAGAGACCGTATGCCGCAAAACACCGGCGCGGTCACGCTCCCGGTTGAACAGGATTCCCGTGCTGTGGGCACGGGTGCCATCGGTCAGAATGTGATCGATATCATTGCCGGAAAAATAAGATACCAGCCCGTCCGGCATGGCTTCATCTGCTGTGAAATAGGTGCAGAAAAAACTGCAGCTTTCTTTCAAGCGCCGGATACGCCGTTCGTGGGATGGTGTTCTTGCTTCATCCGGCAGAACATTTTGGATTGCAAAAGGATGGGTCGTAAAGAAAACCTGTTCCGCGTCCAATATCGTGCCATCGGAAAGATGTGCTTTATGACAGGCTCCGTCTGCATCGGGAGCAGAAAATTTCAGCAGTTCCGTGCCGGTCCGGATGTCGATCCCGGATTTCGCTGCTTCCCGTTTGAATGCACGGATCATAGCATCGCCACCATCTGTCGGACGGGCAAGATCAGCGTGCAGTGCATATCCCACCCGGGCGTGAAAACTCATGGGGGCTTCGGAAAGAGGGGTCCCGTGGCACATGGCAAAAGAGCCGGTACAGGCAGTCGCCGCCGGAGAAAGCCCCAAAGACTGACAGATCTCTTCGGCAGTGCTAAGATCGTACCGGGAAAAATCCGGTGTCAGCGGGGTGAGATCGTGGAGATCGTGCATAGGGGTCGTGTCCCAGATTTCCTGTTCGATCCGGAAAAATTCACGGATCTTTTCCGCGTCATCCGGGAAGGCGCTGCAGCAGATTTCCGCCGCACCGCTATGACCGCATTCCGCCGGAAGCAGAATCTCTTTCCCGCTTTCCGCAAGCACGATCCGATTGGGGATCGGGGTGCCGCTGACCGCATCGGAAAGCCCCAGTACCTGCATCATCTGTTCCATGATCCCCCCCGGACTGAACCCGCCGGAAAAGTGATAGCCTGTATCAAAAGGGATCCCGTTCCGGTAAAAACGACGCAGATAACCGCCGATCTCCGGCTGACTTTCGATCAGCGTTACCGGTCTGCCGGACCGGGCAAGAAGCAGGGCAAGGGTCAAGCCGCCCGCTCCGGAACCGCAGACAATGTTGGTCCGTTCCCGCAGCATCTGATCAGATCACCAGACCGCCGTTGACCGCGATCACCTGACCGTGGATATAAGTGCTGTCCGGTCCGCAGAGAAAACTTACTGTACCGGCGATTTCCGCCACTTTCCCGGTCCGGTGCAGGGGGATCAGCGGCAGGATCTGATCTTTCGGAAGATCTTTGGTCATATCCGTTTCGATCACACCGGGCGCGACCACATTCACAAGAACGCCCTTTCTGCCAACTTCGCGGGCAAGCGCCTTCGCCGCTCCGATCAACGCCGCTTTTGTCGCAGAATAGTTCACCTGACCTGCCTGTCCGGTCTGACCGGAGGCGGAACTGATGATGACCACCCGTCCCCGCCGTTTCGCCAGCATCCCGAAGACCAGCGGCTGGACCGTGTTGTAAAATCCGTTCAGATTGGTATCCAGCACGCTTTCCCACTCGTTGTCATCCATGAACACGAAAAGATTGTCTTTGGCGATCCCGGAGTTGTAAACGACCACATCCGGCGTGTTTTCTGTGGGAAATGCTTCAGCCAGAACAGCTCGCGCCGCCGCCCGGTTGCAGACATCCAGTTCCAGAATATTGCAGCAGCCGCCTTCTGCCGTGACCGCTTCCACCAGTGCGGCGGAATCCGCTCCCTGTTTCCGGCAGGTGGCAGTGACTTCAAATCCATCCTTTGCAAGGCGTTCCGAGATTGCCCGCCCGATTCCACGGCAACCGCCGATCACGAGTGCTTTTCTGCTGTTTTCTGATGTCATTTCTGTTTATCCTTCTATTTGATCATTCCGTATATTTTTTGAAGATGAGCGCGGCATTGTGTCCGCCGAAACCAAGACTGTTGCTGAGAATGAATTCCGGGTCTGCCTGACGTGGGATGTTCGGGGTGATGTCCAAGTCACATTCCGGATCCGGCGTGGTGTAATTGATCGTGGGCGGCACAAGCCCCGTCTCTGCTGTTTTGACGCAGGCAACAGCCGCCAGCGCGCCCGCTGCTCCCAGCGCGTGACCGATCATGCTCTTGACCGCACTGACTGCGATTTTATCCGCATGAGCGCCGAAGACGGACCGGATGGCTTTCGTTTCACATTTGTCATTGGCGGTCGTGCCGGTCCCGTGAGCGGAAATACAGCCGATATCCTCCGGCTTGCACCCGGCGTGAGCGAGCGCCGTTTGTATTGCCCGGATGTCACCGCAGCCTTCAGGATCGGGGCTGGTGATATGCCATGCATCGCAAGTCGCACCGTATCCGACCAGTTCTGCCAGAATGGTTGCGCCCCGCTGTTTTGCATGTTCCAGTTCTTCCAGCACCAGCAGGGCGGCACCTTCTGCGATCACAAACCCATCCCGGTTCAGATCGAAGGGCTTACAGGCTTTTTCCGGCTCTCCGTTCTGGAGGCTGAGCGCAGTCAGGGCGGCAAAACCGCCGGTCAGAAGGCGTGTCACGCAGGTTTCGGAACCGCCGGCAAGCATGAGATCGGCATCGCCCCGTTTGATCTGCCAGAAGGCTTCACCGATCGCATGGGAAGAAGACGCGCAAGCAGAGGATACGCTGAAATTCGGTCCCTTCAGACCGAAACGGATCGCCACCGAGCCGGAGGCGGTATTGGTGATATAGGACGGCACAAAAAAGGCGGAAAGTCCGCTCCCCCGAGCCAGTGCCGCTGCGTTTTTATCGTAAACTTCCACCCCGCCGGCGCCGGATGAGATCAACGCCCCCGCCCGGAACGGATCCGGCAAAGAAATTTTTGTGCTTTCTGTATCCAGCAGTTGTGCCTGACTTAACGCTTCATGGGCGGCGGCAATGGCAAAACGGGTGAACCGGGCGGTACGCCGTTCTTCTTTTACAGTCATACCCGGCACAACCAGATCCCGTACGTCCCCGGCAATGGTCACCGGCAGTTTCGGATCCGGTTCAAACAGCGTGATCCGCCGGATCCCGCTTCTGCCGTTGGACAGGGTCTGCCACAGTTCATGCACCGAATTTCCGCCGCAACTTACTGCGCCCATCCCGGTAATGACGATTCGACGTTCTTTCATCTTTCTGCTCACTTTCCATCATGGGGAAGGATCTGCTGTTCCCGCAGGAACTTTAACAATTCTCCGGACCATGTTGCGGTTTCGGGATAAAGCTGTTTCTGCTTTTTACTCAAAAGTCCCATGCCGTGAGGACCGTGCTGAAAGATCAGGGTTTTGTGCGGAATACCGTGCTTTTTCAACGCCGCATCCATCAGCTTCCCGTTTCCCGGATCAACACACCGGTCTTCCAGAGTCAGCCACAAAAAGGTGGGCGGGAAACCGGGCTTGATTTGTTTCTCCAGAGAAAGCGCATCCTTTTGTTCCTGCGTAGGATCGCTGCCAAGCAGATTGCTCCGGCTGGTCCGGTGGGCAACTTCCCCCATTGAGACGACCGGATAGCACATGACCACAAAATCCGGTTTGGCGGAATGCCGTTCCACCGGATCGGCAGCATCTTTTTTCCCGTCTGTAGAGCCCAGCGCAGTCAGCGCGGCAAGGTGTCCTCCGGCTGATGACCCCATGGTCCCGACTTTTCCCGGATCAATATTCAACGCCTTCGCATGGGTACGGATCAAACGCATTGCCCGTTGTGCTGCCTGCTGCATGGCAGGGTGACGCCGGAAATGACCGAAGATCGA
>JAGAPM010000028.1 GCA_017623265.1 Lentisphaeria bacterium
CTGTCAATCTGGGCGGACCTGCCATCGTGGGGGCGATCAATGCCGCCCAGATTCTGTATGACCGGGATGCCCTGTTCAGCTACTACGGCGCAGGCGGTGACGATGCCGCTGGGGAAACACTTCGCTCTTTCGCCGCCAAAACGCCGCTGGATATGACTCATTATCAGGTTTTTCCCGGAACTGCCACGCCCGTGACCGATGTGCTTTCCGATCCCGAAGCAAACAACGGTAAGGGCGAACGTTCTTTCATCAACCGGATCGGTGCCGCACAGGAACTGACTCCTGATCTGCTGGGCGATTCTTTTTTTGATGGCGATGTCCTCTGGTTCCCCGCCACCGCACTCACGCCCGGATTGCATGATAAATTGACATCTCTGCTGAAACGGGGAAAAGATGCCGGAAAGTTTAATATCGTCAGTACGGTATTCGATTTCCGGAACGAAAAGAAAGATCCGGTCGGTCCCTGGCCGCTGGGCGAATCGGCGGATTCCTACAAGTACATCGATCTGCTGATCGTGGACTGCGAAGAAGCGCTGCGGCTCAGCGGAAAAAAAGATCTGGAAGCGGCGTTTCAGTTCTTTCAGGCGTCCGGTGTTTCCGCTTTCTTTGTGACCTTCGGGGCAAAAGATTTCTTCGCGTGGTCCGATGGGCGGGTGTTTGAACCCACCGGAAAGGTGCTGCGCCTGCCTGTCTCCGCTCTGGCGGATGACGATCTTGCCGCTCATCCGGAAAAACGGGGAGATACGACTGGCTGCGGCGATAACTTTGCCGGCGGTGTTGTCTCCTCCTGTGTCCGGCAGAAGCTGGAAGGATGCGAAAATGGCAAACTTTCCGTGATCGATGCCGCGGCCTGGGCAGCTGCCAGCGGCGGAGCTGCCTGTTTCTGTAAAGGCGGTACCTTCTTTGAACAGGAAAAAGGCGAGAAAGCCGCCATTCTGAAACGGTACGCTGACGCTTATTTTGATGATCCCCGCATCAAAGAGATCTGAGGTGGAGATCGGAAAAATTTTTCAGGAAGAGTTATTTTTCTGCTTCATTTTGTAAAATTTTTATGGCGAAGTGCGGGAGCGCACTTCGTTTTTTTGTCTGGCTTAAAAAAAGTTTTCAGTTTTTCAGTTTGCAATGTAAGAAATACGCAATTTCTTGTGTATATTGCAAAGTAAGGGCTGTTTGTCTTTGCAAAAAAAAGTAACAAAAATTGCCGTTTTTTAATGTTTATGCTCTTGTATTTTGAATACGCGCATATATATTTCAGAACGACTTGCTCTTTTTATTGGGCTTTTTGTTTAAAAATAATGTAAAAATAGAATATAGTAACAACAAACCAGGAGATGTCTATGACAAAAAGACGGAACCAGTGGATGGCAGCATTGCTGCTGATCGGCGCTCTGGCGTCTCTGCCGCTGTACGGGCAGAGCGCGTTGGAGAAGAAGGCGCAGGGGTTATACGCTGCGAAAGACTACAAGGCGTGCCTTGAGCTGTTGGAGAAAGAGATCCAGAAACCGGATGCTTCTCCCATTGCTTTGCGCATTGCCATGAATGCAAACATGGAACTCGGGAATCCGGTCACAGCATCTCAGCAGGCATCTTCCCTGCTGAAGCGGGTCGGTACCAAGAACAGCGAGATCGTGTTTGAAACGGCACAGATCGCAGAACTGAATGGTGATGAAAAGATGGCGGTTGCCCGTTATCTTTCCTACATCCAGAAACAGTACAAGAATCCGAAAGTCAAGTCCCGTCTGACCAAGGCGATCTCCTATGCCGGCCAGCGCGGTACCTATGTGGATGTGCTGATTGCCCGTACACGTCTTGAGGGGAAAGATGCGGTTGCTCCCTCCATCAACTGGGCAATGCGTCATTATCTGGATCGCGGCGACTTCCAGTCCGTGATCGAACTGCTGGCATTTGTTGTCAGTCCGGAAGGATTTGTTGAAAACACCCGCGTTCTGAACGAAACGCTGAATGCAGTCTATGATAAGCGCAATAATTTCCAGCCTGCTGCAGCAAAGCGTGTTGTGGAAATTCTCTGCAATGCGCCGCTGAAAGCCTCTCTGAACCTGAATGGCGTATGGCGCGAAGTCACGATCTATGACCTCATCCGCAAAGCCAACATGAGCAATATGGACCGCTATTTCATGGCGCAGAACATGATCAAAGCATGGGGCTATGTGCCGGAATCGGATCCTCTGTTCTTCGATGTGATCAACAAGCAGTTTGACAGCTGTCAGTCTGATGAAGCGAAGCTGGCTTTCGGTAAGGAAATGATGCTTCTCATGCCTCACTTCCTGGCGGAAAACTCCTCCACTTCCGTCGGTGCGCACAGAAAATTCTTCTGGTTTATTCAGAGCAAGACGAAAGTCTTCCCGAAAGTCATTCCCCCGGAAATGCTGGGTAAGTTCCTGTCGGCCTATGTCAAAAGAGCCAATGCCAACCGTTATGACATGAACAACGGTTACGCGGAATTCAACAAGATCGTTGCCGGTGGTGAAAACGCATATTACAACACTATGACGGAAAAAGGCAAAATTCAGGCGTTCTGTATTGCCTTCGGTAAAGATGCACCGGCATATGTGATCGATTACATGTCCCGTGAAGCGACCCATGTCGCCGGTAAAAAAGGCGGGATCATTGATATTTACCTCGATGATCCCAAGGATCCCGGTTATGCCCTCCGTGAAGCCCGGATCGCATGGGCTCTCGCCCGTACGCAGCGCCACAGACAGTTTGTCAACGCTGCCCGGAACGTGATGCTTCTCTCCAACTACAATCCGGAAGATATCGCAAACATGATCCGCACGGCAAAACTGCCCTCCGATGCGGCAGCGAATATGCTCAACAGTGTGATCATGCTTCAGGGCGCATCCGCCAAGATGGATGCGATTCTTGACAGCCTCTACAAGAAGGGCTATCCCCAGAACTCCAAGATCTCCGATCTGAAGCTGAAGAAAAACGCAGGCGCTAATGCCGCTTATGCTGCGGCTGCCAAGTGTTTCGCCCTCGGCGGCGACAAAGCGGCAGAACTGCACGCAGCTGCCATTGCCTTCACCAAGATCAGCAAGGCTTCTCTGCCCCAGCGCCACGAACTCGCTGCTACGATCGAAGAAGAACTGGCATTGAATGTGTTTGAATATCACAGACGTTATGCCTGGAACAACAATGCGCAGGCAAAGGAACTCATCCTTGCCTGGGCGCCGAAGCTGACCAGCGGCGGTAAGATCACCAATGAACTGCTCTCCCGCAGTGTTGCTGTGGACAAGGAATCCGAACGCCCTGGCGGTACTTATTATAAGATGATTAATATCGTGCTGCCTGCCATCGTTTCCTCCGGCGAAAGCTGGTTCGATTATGCCAACGACTTCCACTGGTCTCCGGAACGCAGCCATCCGAAAGCAACGGATGTGAACCCGTTCAAGGGCAACTACGGCAGATTCAATGGCGATTTCGGCTTGAAGTACCTCTTCCGTGCTATGAGAAACGGCTGCTTCTCGCACGCATTCGCTGCCAAGCAGATGGAAGCCTTGCTGGAAAGCGGCGATGGCTGGATCACACCCTCATTTATCATCAATGACATGGGCAACGACTTCGGTCGTCAGGAATTTACGGCGAAAGATGCCATGCCTGCAAGTTTCTATATCGCTCTGCTCAAGAGAATGGCGCAGCAGGCGGATAAGTATAACTACCCGGAATACGCGGCGGAAGCCAGAATCCTCTGGTTCACTCCTGCTGACAAGAAGCAGGAAGTGATGAACGCCTACATCAGCATGATCCGCAAACGCCCCTACCGTGCGCAGATCAGCTCTATCAACTCGGCATTTGTCGATGCGATCCGCTACAATTTCCCGATCCAGATGCGTCTGGACTTCCTGGAAAAGACCCTTGTGCCGATCCTCAAGGAAAACACGGCGAAGAACCTGCAGTATGTTGTTCCCACCGGTTGCTTTGTGGAGCAGCTCAGCTGGATTGCCACCCCGCATGTGAAGGAATCCACGCCGGAACAGAAGGCACAGGCAGTTGAGATCATGAAGTTGTTTGCCAAGGCATACGCTGCCGGCAATATTATGCCTACCCGGGATCACAACGGCGGTACTGCTGCCGAAATCATCGAAAAGTATGCTCTGACGGACATTCTTGAATCCGGTAAGCTCGAACGGATCAATACTGCCGTCACGACCATGGCGATGGGCCATAAATATGATACATACACCGGACGGTCCAGAGACATCATGAACCGTACGGGTGCAAAACTGGATAAACAGGGAACCGAGCAGATCAAGTACGTGTACCTCTCGGTCCCTACCGAAGGGGACCGCGAGCACAACTCCAGTCTGAAGGGAACATTCAACCGTCAGATCGCAAAAGTAGCTCGCGCAATCCCCGGAATCGTCGCCGTAGACAAAAGTGATGCTGCATACGACCTGTTCCTTGCGCAGCAGATGAAGCGCGAGGGCAACGCATTGCAGGCTTGGGGTCATGTCCGCGGAAAATTGGATGTCCTCACCAGACGCTGGAAAGAATTCGATTTCGATTTCGTTGTCTGGTCCGTTGAACAGTGCCGCAAGAGCGGTCTGTTCAAGGAAGGTCTGGATCTTGCCCAGACCCTGTGGATGGAAGAAAATGCTCTCGCTCCGGTGGAAGCTGCACAGCTGGCACTGAGTAAGGGTGATATCTATCGCGACTGGAAATCCTATCCCGCCGCAAAGATCGAATACGAAGCGCTTTCCCGGAACAAGCGCTACGAACAGACTGCCGCCGGCAGAC
>JAGAPM010000246.1 GCA_017623265.1 Lentisphaeria bacterium
CACATGCCGGGTGAAATCAGCCTGGAAGTAGTGCGCAAACTGCTGCCCGCCGCGTTTACGATTGCGTTTTTGGCCGGGATTGAAAGCCTGCTCTCCGCCGTGGTGGCGGACGGCATGATCGGCAAGCGGCACCGCTCTAACATGGAGCTCGTCGCCACCGGGGTCGCCAACGTGGCTTCCGGCCTGTTCGGCGGTCTGCCCGCCACGGGCGCGATTGCCCGCACTGCCGCCAATATCGAAAACGGCGGCCGCACCCCCATCGCCGGTATGGCGCATGCGGTGTTTTTACTTATCATGATGCTGTGCCTGATGAAATACATCGGCCTGATTCCCATGACGTCGCTGGCCGCCATTCTGTTTTTAGTGGCTTACCGCATGAGCGACTGGCGTTCCTTCACCGCGCTTTTTAAAGCCCCGGCGAGCGACATCGCCATTTTGCTGACCACGTTCACGCTGACCGTGGTGGAAGATTTGGTGGTGGCCATTGAATTCGGCCTCGTGCTGGCCGCCGTGCTGTTTATGAAACGCATGAGCGACGTGTACCAAATCAAAAATACGGATGACGATTTGTTCGACGAAGTCCGCCGCAAAGACGATATTGACACCAAAATCATCGCCAAGCACGTCAGCGTGTACGAAATTAACGGGCCGTTCTTCTTCGGCGCGGCCAATAAATTCCTGGATTCGCTGGAACACATACAACAGAGCGCGTGATGATCAAGATCGACAGTTTTCGGGCGCAGACTTATGATGAGTTGTTTGAAGGAGTAAAGGCGATTCCGTGGGAACGCTATATTCCGGAAGATGGAAAGTTCTGGGTGACAAAGGCAAACTCGGTCAGCAGTAAGTTGTTTAGTCCTACTGATATTCAGAAGATTGTGAAAAAAGCGATGGTAGAACGATTGAAGCAGACCTATCACAGCAGTTGGTTTGAGGAAACCGGGGAGTCTTATCCGCTGCGCATCAGTATTTTAAAAGATATTGTCACGATCGGGTTAGACACGACGGGAGCTTCTTTGCACAAGAGGGGGTACCGCAAGTTTACGGCACCGGCGCCGGTGACAGAGACGCTGGCTGCTGCGATTTTATTGTTGTCACCGTGGCATCCGGATCGCGTGTTGGTCGATCCGTTTTGCGGAAGTAGAACGATCCCGATCGAGGCGGCGATGATCGCATTGGACATGGCACCGGGGCTGGAGCGGGAGTTCACGGCGGAGACGTGGGACAATCTTGTTCCGAAGAAGGCATGGTATGAAGCAGTGACAGAAGCCAATGACCGTATTCGAAACGATGTTTCGCTCAATATTCAGGGATATGACATCAGTGATGAAGTATTGAAGATGGCAAGAGCAAATGCGGCACTGGCAGGCGTGGAGGAACACATTCATTTTCAGCAGCGCGATGTGAAAGATTTCAGCAATCCGAAAAAATATGGTTTTGTGATCAGCAACCCACCGTACGGAGAACGTCTGTCGACCAAAGAAGAAATGTATGAACTGTATCGGACGATCGGCAATGTGATGGATGCGAACGACACCTGGTCTTTCTTTTTGCTGAGTGGTTATGAGGATGCGCCAAAGGCGATCGCAGCAGGTGGAAACCGCAGCAAACCGACGAAAAACCGCAAGATCTATAATGGAATGATGAAGACATATTTGTATCAGTATATGGGAACGAAGCCACCAAGAAAGGAACGAAAAGAACATGAGTAAAACACGATTGGTATTTGCTACGGGCAATCAGGGAAAGGTAAATGAATTTCGCCAGATGCTGGGAGAAGATTATGAAATTTTGTCTTTGAAGGATCTGGATATATCCGTAGATATTGTAGAAGATGGGGCGACATTTGAAGAGAATGCGATCATCAAAGCAAAGACGGTGATGGAGGCGACCGGACATATGGTGCTGGCAGATGATTCGGGCTTTGAGATCGACTGCCTGAATAAAGAACCTGGCATTTATTCGGCAAGATATCTGGGAGAAGATACTCCGTATGAGATCAAGAATGCAGAGTTGTTAAAACGCTGTGAAGGCGTGCCGGATGAAAAGAGAGATGCCCGGTTTGTCTGTGTGATCGCCTGTGCGTATCCGGATGGCACTGTTGATACTGCTACCGGTGTGATCGAGGGAAAAGTGGCGCATGAAGCAAAGGGAGAGCATGGATTTGGTTATGATCCGATCTTCTTTTTGCCGGAGCGGGGCTGTACGACCGGGGAAATGCTGCCGGAAGAGAAAAACGCGATCAGCCACCGCGGGATTGCGATCCGCAAAATGGTGGATATTTTGAAAAAGAAGGGAACGGCATGAAAAGAGCATTGATTTTCAGCGATTCGCATAGTTACTTTGACTATATGGAATCGGTCATAAGAAAAGAAAAAGAAAACGGATTTGAGGCGATCTTTCATATGGGTGACATCCAACAGATGGAGGAACGGCTCCGCCGAATGACGCCTTATCCGGTACACATCGTCAAAGGAAATTGTGATTTTGGCAGCAGCCTTCCGGAAGAACTTACGGTGACTTTCGCAGGCAAACGGATTGCCATGTGTCATGGCCATCGTTATCTGTCACTCTTTGGCGGTGGTATGGATGCACTCCGGTATTTCGGGAAAGAACGGGATGCACAGTATGTCTTTTTCGGACACACACATGTGCCTTTTTTAGAGCAGGCGAGTGATATTACCCTGTTGAATCCGGGCAGCATTTCACAGCCAAGACAGGAAAAGAAAATCCCCACCTACGCGGTAATGGAAGTCCACGATAATGGGGAAGTTGTTTTTCATATGTGCGAATATCACGAGGATTAGAAGAATGCGAGTACCGCGTTAAACAATCCTGTGCTGGCAAGTGCCATGATAATGCCGGCGAGCAGTACGCCGCCCATGGCTGCTAAGATCGTATGTTTAAATTCCATATCCAAAAAGCTTGCTGCCAGTGTTCCGGTCCATGCACCGGTTCCTGGAAGCGGGATTCCAACAAAGAGCAGGAGTGCGACGAAAAGTCCGCGGCCTGCTTTTTCTTCGAGTTTTTTTC
>JAGAPM010000247.1 GCA_017623265.1 Lentisphaeria bacterium
CGAAACGAAGTGGAGTTGGGCGGCACAATAAAGCGGGTGCTATGCACTCCATACTCTTTGACATGGCAAATAAATTCCCCCGTGCCGCGACGAAACGAAGTTGAGTTGGGCGGCACAAGTAAGAGGGCGCTATGCGCCCCTGTTTTTGACGGCTCCCCCTTACCCCCATTCATGCGATTGGTCGCCCGTCAAAAACAGACCCGTTCGGATCACCGGGGAACTTTTCCCCGGCGACACTAAGGAACGAAGCGTCAAACAAAACCGGTGCAAAAAACAAAAAAAGCCGGAGAGCAACAGTCTCCGGCGAGTAAAAGCAAACTTGTTTCCCGGGTCAGTTCCGGCCGGAAAGTTTCAGGATCTCTTTGCAGAACAGAAGTGCCTCCTGAACCTCCTGCAGGTCATCCGCCGGACAGGATACCCGGAGCTTGATGATCTTTCCTTTGCACAGAAACATGAGCAGCAGGGACTGCATATCCTCACCGTTGGAGCGGATCTTGAAACACTGTCCGGAAACGCCGGACGGCAGTTTCAGACCGGTCTCCTGCTTCACGGTCACGGACTCCACCAGACTGCTCCGTTCCGGCATGGTCCGGATGGACTGGACAACCGCAGCGAACTCCTGATCCAGCGCCTTCTGCGCTACCGGCTTCCCTTGAGAGTCCAGACTGTAGATGTAAACATCCCCGCAGGCAACCTCATTCTGGTAACGGATGATCGTGCCGTAGACCGGATTCACATTGCAGCTGACGGCGAACTTGTTGTAGCCGCCGATCCGGCTGCCGAACTTCATGCCGGTGGACTCATCCGCAAAGACTTCATCTGCCGGACGATGGACCACTTTTGGTGCATCGGAAGCGCTCTCCTGTGCGTTGATCCACAGAAGACCCGTTCCTGCCAGAAGACTTGTAAGGATGAGCTTTTTCCACATGGTTCAGTTCAACTCCAACTGTTTTTTCCAGTAAGCGATCTGACTTGCCACCTGATCATAACCGGTTCCGCCGAACACATCTCTTGCGGCAACGGAGCGTTCCGGAGAGAACAGGGCAAGCATGCCTTCATCCGCTTCGGGAAAGACGTTTTTCATCTCTTCCAGCGTGACCTGATCCAGTGCTTTGCCGGCATCCTGCGCATAACGGACAAGGGCGCCGACTTTGTGGTGGGCGTGACGGAACGGAACGCCTTTGCGGACCAGTGCTTCCGCCACGTCAGTTGCGATCAGTCCGGGGTCACTGGCGGCATCCAGCATCGCCTTTTCATTCAGCTTCATACCGTCGATCAGACCGGGATAAACGGAGAGAATACCGAGGACCGTATCAATGGCATCGAAGAGCGGTTCTTTGTCTTCCTGCAGGTCCCGGTTGTAGGTCAGCGGCAGCCCTTTGCAGAGGGTCAGAAGCGCCACCAGATCGCCGTAAACACGACCGGTTTTCCCGCGGCTGATCTCGGCAATATCCGGATTCTTTTTCTGTGGCATGAGGCTGGAACCGGTGCAGTAGGCATCAGAGAAGACCATAAAGGAAAATTCCTGACTCATCCAAAGGATCAGGTCCTCGGAGAGACGGGAGATGTGCATGGCAAAAATGGCAAGGGCGGAAAGCAGTTCACAGGAGAAATCCCGGTCTGCCACCGCATCCATGCTGTTCCGGCTCATGGCGGGGAAGTCCAGTTCCTTCCGGACAAATTCCCGGTCGATGGGCAGAGTCGTTCCCGCGATGGCGCCGCTGCCGAGAGGAAGAACATTGATCCGCTTGCGGGCATCTTCCAGTCTGCCCAGGTCACGCTCAAACATTTCCACATAAGCAAGCAGGTGGTGCGCAAAAAGGACCGGCTGGGCGTGTTGCAGATGCGTGAAGCCCGGCATAATGGTGCGGGGGTAGGCGGCTGCCTTATTGACCAGTGCGGACTGCAGCGCTTTGACGGCATCGCAGATGATCCGGATCTCATCCCGGAGGTAGAGGCGGATATCCAGATTGATCTGGTCGTTGCGGCTGCGGGCGGTGTGAACGCGGGCGCCTTCATCGCCGAGCGCTTCGATCAGCGCACTTTCAATGTGCATATGGATGTCTTCCAATTCAGGCGTGAAGGTAAAATCGCCGACTTCGATCCGGAGCAGGATCTTGTCCAACTGTTCCCGGATCGCATGCGCCGATTCC
>JAGAPM010000248.1 GCA_017623265.1 Lentisphaeria bacterium
CACGAAAACACAGGGCTTTTCAAAAGCCGCCTGACCGGGAAGAGTTGGGGCAGGAATGCCTGCAGCCATGCGGAAGGCTTCCTGCCTCAACGCCCCACAAAAGGGATACTCACCCCGCCGCAGCGGATCACTCCCACGGGTCGAGGGCGAGCAGGGTTTCCTTCGGCAGTTTGTCGTTATCACAGCCCAGAAGATACGCAATGGCTTTCCCGGCAAACACATTGGTGCGGATGGTATCCCCGTCAGCAAGCCGGATGATCTGTGCGGTTCCGTTCTCAAAATCGAATACGATCTCGCCCCACTCGCCGTCGCAATCTGCCCGATACAGGTAGGCAGCGGCGGCGATTTTCTTTTTGCGTTTGGTCTTGCTGGTCTGCTTCAGGCGAATGGCATGCAGCGCTCCGTCAGCCACCAGATGCTCCGTCAGATGATCCACGGCTTTCCGGTATGCCCGTTCTGCTCCGCTGGCGCTGCTGCCCTCAAACAGGATGGCAAGCTCCTCGAAGGTGGGCCGCTTCTCCCACGATCCCACCCGTCCACAGTTCATACAGATGGACAGCCGCTTTTCCAGCAAAGTCTGTTCCCGGTAGTTCAGTTTGTCAAAAGCTCGCTCCACCTGACTGGCCCGCATGCCGTTCCAGAGCCTCTCCGTGTAGTCCCAATGATCGTCTTGGGTCACATCCATCTGGGTGCGTTCGCTGTCTTCATCACGAACTGTTTTGAAAAACGAATGACGGTTCCGAAGTCCACGGACAGTATCCAGATACTCCTGAGCAAGCGCAGGATCGCAGTTGTACTTTTCCGAAAACGCTGCAACCGGATCCGATTCGTTGTGCCACATCCACGCCATGGTGCGCAGCATTTTGTAACTGCTCAGCGAAGATACCGACCAGGATTCTTCCCCCATGAGAAACTTCTGGATCTCATCTTTCACAAATGGGTAGATGTAGGTGGTGAACTCCGCACCTTTTTCAGGATCGTAATCCGCTAACTTTTCCAAAAGCATCGTCTGACAGGACAGCTTGATATCCAAAAATCTTTCGCCGCTGATTGCTTCGTTTGTGTCAGATAACAGCACTGACCTGATCCTTTGATTGAGAAAATGTTCATAGTGATGCAGGAAGAACGAGAAGTATTTCAGCTCTTTTTTCAGAATGGCGAGCAGAACATATGCGTTCAGATTCTCCATCTCCGGTGGTGCGGGTTGCAGCTGGAAGATGCGTTCTGCCTCCACCAAAGTGATCCGCTCTTCGCCCAAAAGCGGTTTGTATTTGGGAGCATAACCGGTCATGTCCCACGAATAATCTGTCAGCATTGCGCACCTCCTTCCGTGTCCATTTTGAAAAACTCAACCGCACTCAGCCGTGACTTCTGCCAGAATGGCTTCCTGCTCCATCTCTCTTTCGTAATCCGTTTGTGCGTATTCCGGGTCACTGATTGCACGGAGCATCCTGTCCTTGGCAATCTTCTTCATGCGGTTTGCAGTAGCCTGATCCAGCGTCCCCCGCTTTACAGATTTGTTGATGCTGTTGAGCCTGCGCTCGTAAATCTGCTTCAAAGGATGATCCGCTGCCAGTTCCCGTTGTTCTCGTCCTTTCAGGTTTCCGATCTGCCGGCAGGTGCGTCCCATGGGATCATCCGGAGCAAAACCGCCGCAGTATTTGGTGTGGTATGCGTTATCGGTCAGGAACCATTTGCCGCAGATGCGGCACTTCTTCGGC
>JAGAPM010000249.1 GCA_017623265.1 Lentisphaeria bacterium
AGGAAGGCCCCGGCGAAAAGACATTCCGCAACGGCAGACGCTATGTGATCTACCGCGGTATGGGATCCCTCGAAGCCATGCAGGCAAACAAGGGCAGCCGCGAACGCTATGGTCAGCGTGACGTGGATGACACCAAGAAACTGGTTCCCCAGGGCGTGGAAGGCATGGTTCCCTACCGCGGCTCCCTCTGGGAAGTGGTCCACCAGTTCCTGGGCGGTCTGAAATATTCTCTTGGTTACTGCGGTGCCCGCACGCTCAAACAGCTGCGTGAAACGGCAAAAGTCATCCGGGTCAGCGGTTCCGCTCTCAAGGAAGCCCATCCCCATGATATTCTTATGACCAAGGATGCTCCGAACTACATGCAGGAAAACTGATCTGCAGACAGGTCTGATACCGGGGAAAACCTTTGCAAAAGGGTTTTCCCCTTTTCTTTTTCCGGAAAACCTCCGGGGAAACAGCAAAGAGAGCAGAAAATTACGATTTTTTTTCTTTTTGAACTTGCGATTTTCAAAAAGTCTGCTACATTATAGACTGTCACGAGAAGTGATGCCAACGTAGCTCAGTCGGTAGAGCAGTTCACTCGTAATGAACAGGTCACCGGTTCGATTCCGGTCGTTGGCTCCATTTTGTTTTAAAGGGGTGGCTTTGCATCGATTTATCTTTCAAACCGGAAAGAACAAAGGAGATACCTATGGCGATCCAGAAATTTTCTGTCAGCAACGATCCGGATTTTTATGAAGCGTGGCCCGATCTTGTCCTCGCAGACAACGAAAAACTGATCTGCGTGTTTGCCCAGCGGATCTTCCATACAGATAAATCTTACAGCTGCATTATGCTCACCGAGTCTTACGACCGGGGGCGCACCTGGACGAAAAAGCACCCGCTGACCGAAGAAACCGACGGAAAGACCTGTTACAACTGTCCCCGGATCACCCGTCTTTCTGATGGAACGCTTGCTATTACCGTGGATTATGCTCATCTGGCGGAAGATGTTCAGAAAGTGCTGATCTATTACTCCCGCGACAATGGCGAAACCTGGAGCGAACCGGTGGAAACGCCGTTGCGGGGCGTGGTGCCGGATAAGTTGATCGAACTGGATACGGGGCGCTTTATCATCTCTGCACACGATTTTCACGAGCCGTTCGTGCAGAAAATGCACTACTCCGACGATCGCGGCAAGACCTGGAGCAAGCCGATCGTGGTTGCAACAGACCCGGTCCTCAAGCTGTGTGAAGTCTCCATGCTCCCCTGCGGCAATGGCGAGATCGTGGCGTTTCTGCGGGAAAATTCCATTCGGGGCTACGATTGCAAAAAAGTCGTATCTCACGATAACGGCGAGACATGGAGCGGTTTGCTGGACTTCCCCCTGCCCGGCTGCCACCGTCCGACGGCAGGATTTCTGCGGGATGGATCGGTCCTCATTACCTACCGTTTCATGCACGGCGGCTGCGGCGGATTCGGCTTCTTTATGCAGAATTTCTTTGCCGCCCTGACCGACCGGGACTCCGCTCTGACCGAAAATCCTGACCGGAACGGTGCCTGGGCACGGATCCTTCCCATTGACTTTGACCGCTCCCCCAAGGCAGATATCGGCTACTCCGGCTGGGTCCAGTTCGAGGATGGC
>JAGAPM010000250.1 GCA_017623265.1 Lentisphaeria bacterium
CTGCACAGCATGGTTATCGTTGATATGGATCATTTTGAGGCGCTTACCAATGTACGCCAGCGCTTCGGACTGCTTCAGCCCCGCAATATGGCCGTGACCAAAATCCCAGCACACGCCAATGCCCATTTCATCCGCCACCGCACAAAGCTCCTCAGCGGTCTGGCAGTAGCGGTGAGTGGGTACTTCCAGAAACAGCGGACGCATGTTTTCCACCGCCAGCTGCACGCCCTGTTTGCCGGCGTATTCCACGGAGGGGGTGAGCATCCTGACGGAACGCTCATGCTGTTTGCGGATCTCATACCCTTCCACAGGCAAGGCAGAGGAATCAGGATGAATGGCTGCGCATGTCACATTCAGCAATTTGGCGCAATCGATGGCATGATACATACGGCCAAAAAAATGATCGTCCGGTTCACCCTGGTCATCCGTACGGAACGGCAGATGGCACAGTTCAATGGGCAGACCGATCTCCTGAGAATACGAAAGGGCATACTCCGCCGCTTCCAGCAGAGTAACCTGCAGTTGGGGATCATTCTTTTTCAGACGCTTTGCCGCATAAAACCCGGCGGCACCGCAACCAATCACCAGGACTTTCATCATACGCACCTCCGCTTTCTCACTCTGCTTTCAGCCAGGTGCCGACCGCATTTCCTTTGACGGTGACTTTGAAGTGGATCGTGTTAATCGTGGCTCCGACCCCCATCATCATCTGCTTGAATGCGATTCCGGAAAGTTTGCCGGAAAGGCATAATTCCAAATCGTCCGCCTTGATCACTTCCGAACCTGCCATGGAGTCCGGCCGTTTTGCTGCAGTAACGCTATCCAACTCCAAGTGCTTGACTGTCAGGGGGATGTTCAAGCTTTTATTCGATTCTTTTCCAAGATGTTCCGTATAATCTGCCGCTAAATATTCGATCACCACATCCGCAGAGGCGCAAATGGCGATCCGTGCTTCCGTTCCATCCTGCCGGTGCGGCAGAAGTGCATTGATCACAGCGCTTTCCACATAGCGGTCGATGGCATTGATCGCACCTTCTTTGATCTTTTCCGCGATCATACCACTGCCGAGTTTATCAAGAATTCCCATTCACCGATCTCCTTACTTGAGCAGATTTTTTTCTTTCAGCCAGTTCAGATACGCCAGCACCTGACGATCCCAGAAGCCCCATTCATGGGTTCCGGGTTCTTCGTGATAGGTAAATGGATACCCGATCTTCGTCAGATGTTCCCGGAGAATCTGATTTTCCGAGTACAGGAAGTCCTCCGTTCCGCAAGCCTGATAGACTTCCGTCAGCGGCACACCGGCTTTGACCTGTTTTTCCGACATGGCAATGGGGTCATTCAGTGAGCCCACATTGGCAGCCAGATCGTCCCCGAAGAGACACTGCAGTTCCGCCTTCATAGCGGGAGCTGCATCCACAAACTGCCAGGGACAGATCACACTGGAGAAGCATCCGGCGGCAGCGAACATTTCCGGCTTATTGAACGCCAACTTCATGGCGCCGTATCCCCCCATGCTCAAACCGGCAACGAAGGTATCTTCCCGTTTCTGTGAAAACTTGAAAAAGCCGTTGATCAGCTTCGGCAGTTCATCGCTGATATACTGCCAGTATTTGATGTCCGTCCTGACCTGATCTGTATAGAAACTGCGGTATCCATGGGGCATCACAACGGCGATACCGAACGCCGTGGCGTACCGTTCAATGCTGGTACGGCGGAGCCAGATGGAGTGGTCATCGGAAAGCCCGTGCAGCAGATACAGCACCGGACAGCCGGAGGGAGACCCCTTCCCTTCCAGTCCGATCTGACCGAGGGTGGGCTGCGGCACGATCACATTCGCACTGGTACACATTCCCAGAGACTCGGAGAAAAAGGAGCATTGCATAAGAGCCATGGCCTGATCCTCCTGTCTTACGCCTGAAGACTGCGCAGGTGAGCGAGCGACTCCGTCACGCCTTCCACGGGCGCGGCAGTATCTTCGTATTCCACGACCGCCCATTCCGTGGCGCCATCCGTTTCGCACCAGCGGAGCATGGCGTTCCAGTCAATATCATCCTTACCGATGAACGGCACATAGCCTCCTTCTTTGGCATAGGGCTTGAAGTGGATGGACTGGTTTCTGCCGGGATATTTCTTCACAGCAGCCATCACATCGATCCCGGCAGCAAGAGCATTACCGGTATCGATCTGCAGGATCACTTTGCTGTCCGTATTTTCCGCCACCACATCCCACGGCACATAGCCGTTTACTTCCGTGTGGTCATGAGCGTGGCTGTGATAGCCGGTCCGGATCCCGTAGGGAGCGAGGCGTTCCGCCATCTTGTTGAGGCGGTCGGCAAAACTCTTCCAGCCGTCGAGAGAATCGCAGTTGTACCACGGCACGCAGATATAACGGTTGCCGACGGCAATATTGCGGGCTACGACTTTCTCAAAATCGTTTTCCAGCGCATCCAGTCCGGTATGCCAGCCGGCGCAGACAAGCCCGGTCTGTTTCAGGAGGGCGGCGTAAAATTCGTTCATATATTCATCGCCGTAAAATTCCACGCCATCGTAACCGGCTTCTTTGGCGATCTTCATGGCTTTCAGCGGATTTTCGCCATAGATCCCGCGCAGGGAGTAGACTTGTAATGCAATAGGCAGATTGATCATGTTCGTTATTCCTTCTGTTATTTATGAATTGACTTCGTTGTGGATCTTCTGAAGCATACCGGGGATCCGGATCTTCTGGGGACAATGTTCCGCACACTTCCCGCAGTTCACGCAGGCAGACGCCTGATTTTCTGCGGGGATCGTATTGTAGCTGTTCTGGAACACCCATTTGTGACTGGTGATCGTGTACTGGTTATACAATGCAAAGATCCGGGGGATCTCCACGCCCGCAGGACACGGCATACAGTAACGGCAGGCGGTACACGGAACTGCCAGCTGTTTGCGGTAGGCGGCAAGGGCTTTTTCAAGGACACCCCGTTCTTCATCGGTCAGGGGCTTGAAGTCCGTGAACGTGCGGAGATTATCCTGCATCTGTTCAGGATTGGACATGCCGGAAAGCACGCACAACACATTGGGCAGACTCGCCACATAACGCAGCCCCCAGGAGGCAGTGCTTGCATCCGGATTGTACGCTTTGAGGATCTCGTTTGCGGGCGGATTCAGCATCGCCAGAGAGCCGCCGCGCAGCGGTTCCATGACCATAACCGGGATATTATTTTCCGCAAGGATCTCATACTGTTCCCGGGAACGGTACAGGGTCCAGTCCAGATAATTCAGCTGGATCTGGGCGAAATCCCATTTTCTGCGGGCGACAACAGTCTTCAGGAACTCGGGTGTATCATGGAAGGAGAAGCCCAGATTCCGGATCTTCCCCTCCGCCTTTTTCTGTTCCAGAAATTCCACCACATGGAACTTTTTGGTCAGTTCCCAGTTGTTGTGGTCTACAGCGTGGACAAGATAAAAATCAAAATATTCCGTCTGACAGCGTTTCAGCTGTTCGTTGAAGATCTTTTCAATATCCTCCTCGCCTTTGGCGAACCAGGAGGGCATCTTATCCACAAGAAAATAACTGGAACGGGGGTATTTCTTCAGCAGTTCCCCCAGGCAGACTTCACTCTTTCCGTTGTGGTACATGTAGGCAGTATCGATGTAGTTGACGCCCGCCCGCATGGCAAGATCCAGCATTTCAGCGGTTTTTGCGTAATCAATATCTTCCGTGTTCTCGCTGTTCAGCGGCAGACGCATAGTCCCGAGTCCAAGCAGGGGGACAGTCAGACCGTTCAGCGTACGGTGTGTTACAGAGGTATTTTTGCTCATTCTTTCCGGTCCTTTCATTTACTATCTATAAAATATCATCTGCGTACCACTTTTCAAGGAAGAAATTCAGAAAAAGAGATAAAAAAAGGGGCTGTTGCAAAACTGTCAAAGAGAGTATGCACAGCTCCGTTTTTTATTTTTTGAGTGTAAAACAAGCACGCTGAAAGCGGAATGCGGAATGCGAAATGCGGAATGCGGAAGTGCCTGCGGCACATGAAGTGCGGGAGGCTTGCGACCGTCAAACGGCTCCCGCGCTCCTGCAGAGCGCAAAATCGTGGGTAAATCCATAACCTATGGGCAAGCCCATAGGCTGTGATCCTGCGCTCCTCCGGAGCGCATCTGAATCCGCCTGCATGGATTGTTTTCAAAGAAATATTTATCAGGACAGTCGCAGCAGATACAGGAAAATAGTTTTGCAACAGCCCCCGGAATGATTCATGAAACGGTCTGAAAAAAAGTTCAATCCTCGTCATCGGAAAGCTGACGCAGGAGATCCTCAAACATAGCGATCTGGGAAGCTTTATCCGCCACCTTGAAGAAACTGTCACCAAGCAGATTTTCCGAGATATCCTCCGGCACATCTTTGAGAAAATGAGACGGGATCTGCCGGACATATTCCTTGAATTTGTATCGTTCTCCGGCGCAGGTCAGGAACAACTGTTCTCTGGCACGGGTCACCGCCACATAGAAGAGACGCCGTTCTTCCTCCTCGCTTCCTTCCGCCAGGGAACGCTCGTGGGGGAAGAGATTCTGCTCCATACCGACAACAAAGACCACCGGAAACTCCAGTCCTTTGGAGGCGTGGACCGTAGTCATGATGGGTGCATCCCGGTCATCATCATCTTCCGTCCGGTCGTTATCATCCATGAGCGAGTAACTTTCCAGAAAGTCGGCAAGATAACACTGTCCCTGCTTCTCGTTTTCAAATTTTCCGATATAGTTCAGAAATTCAAACACGTTTTCCCGGCGGGTTTCCGCCTCTTTGATATCCTTATAGATCCGCTGAAGTCCGTCGATATAACCCGTCTCTCTCAGCAGTTGATGGGCTTTGCTGTAGAGATTGCCGGGTTCTGCAAAAAGAGCCTTCGCATTGTTCAATGCCGCAGCAAGTCCTCTTGCCCCGGCAGCGGCGGTGGAACTGATCGTTTTGAGATAGTCCGGATGATCCAGAAGTTCAGACAGCGGGATCCCGGTCACATGCCGGAGGTTCCGCAGGGAAAGGATCGCTTTATCACCGATCCCCCGGGGCGGCAGAGAAATGATCCGCAGCAGACTCTGGTCATCCCGCGGATTCTGGATCAGTTTCAGATACGCCGCAGCATCCTTGACTTCCTTCCGCTGGAAGAACTCCTGCCCGCCGATGATTTTCGGACGGATCCCCACATTGCGGAACGCCATTTCAAAAGCACGGGAAAGATAGTTGGAACGGTAAAGGATCGCAAAGTCCGAATAGTTGTAATCCGGATTCGATGCTTTCAGATCAAATATGGCATTGACCACAAATCTCGCCTCGGCATCACCATTCTCCAACCGCATGATCCGGATGATCTCCCCCTGCCCCTTGGAGGACCAGAGGTTCTTGCAGTACCGGGCGGAGTTGGGTGCGATCACAGCATTTGCCGTAGCAAGAATATTGTTGGTGGAGCGGTAGTTCTGCTCCAGTTTGATTTCTTTCGTACCGGGGAAATACCGGGGAAAATCCAGAATATTGGAAACATCCGCACCGCGCC
>JAGAPM010000251.1 GCA_017623265.1 Lentisphaeria bacterium
GCCGGGCGGGTCTGCGCCCTGCGTTGCCATACGGACTTTTCCTGATTTTTTCGTCATTATTTATATAATAGATTTGCCAAATGACATATCCGTGCTATATTATGCTTTAATTATTTTAAAGATCTATAACAAAACTAACATAAAACGAAAGAAAGAGCAACATGTTCAAAGCAGTTTCGGGGCAGTCAGAATTCCCCAAGATCGAAGAAGCCACGCTCCAGTTCTGGCAGGAGAACGGCACGTTTGAAAAATCCCTTCAGAACCGCAAAGGCAATCCGGAATACATCTTTTACGATGGTCCTCCGTTCGCCACCGGTCTGCCCCACTACGGGCACCTTCTCGCAGGCACGATCAAAGACGTCATTCCCCGTTACCAGACCATGCTCGGAAAATATTGCGGACGCACTTTCGGCTGGGACTGCCATGGTCTGCCGGTCGAGTACGAAATGGAAAAAAATCTCCATCTGAACGGAAAAAAAGAGATCGAAGAATACGGTATTGACAAGTTCAATGAAGCCTGCCGGGGGATCGTACTCCGTTATACTGCCGAGTGGGAGACCATCGTCAAGCGTATGGGCCGCTGGGTCGACTTCAAGAACGGATACCGCACCATGGACATGGAATACATGGAATCCATCTGGTGGGTCTTCAAGCAGCTGTGGGACAAGGACCTGATCTACGAAGGTCACAAGATCCTCCCCTATTGCGCACGCTGCAGTACGCCGCTCTCCAACTTCGAAGCGAATCAGGGCTATATGGATGTGGTCGATCCAGCCATCACCATCCGCTTCAAACTGCTGAACGAAGAAAATACCTACATCCTCGCCTGGACCACCACCCCCTGGACTCTGCCCAGCAATATGGCTCTCGCCATGGGGCCGGAAGTCGATTACGTCAAGGTCAATGACAACGGCACGTTTTACATCATGGCAGAAGCCCGTCTTTCCGCCTATTACAAGAAAGACGCCATGCCGGAGATCGTTGCCCGGTTCAAAGGCGCCGACTTCAAGGAAACGCCCTACGAACCCCTGTTCCCCTACTTTGCGGAGAAACGGGCGGAAGGCGCTTTCCGGGTCATCAATGCAGAATATGTCAGCACAGAAGATGGTACCGGTATTGTCCATATCGCTCCCGGATTCGGGGAAGAGGACGCAGAAGCAGGCAGAGCCAGCGGCGTCCCCGGCGTCTGCCCCATCGATGCTGAATGTAAATTCACTTCCGAAGTGCCGGACTACACCGGTCTCTTCGTCAAGGATGCCGATAAACTGATCATGGAACGCCTCAAAGTGGAAGGCAAACTGGTCCACCGCAGCACCATCAAGCACAGCTATCCCCACTGCTGGCGCGACGACTCCCCGCTGATCTACAAAGCGGTCTCCACCTGGTTCGTCCGGATCGACCGCATCAAAGAAAAAATGCTCCGTGCCAACGAACAGATGACATGGGTCCCCGAACACATCAAGTCCGGCCGTTTCGGCAAGTGGCTGGAAAATGCCCGTGACTGGGCGATCAGCCGAAACCGGTACTGGGGCTGCCCCCTGCCCGTATGGAAGAATGATGAAACCGGCGAAATGATCTGTGTCGGCTCCGTTGCCGAACTGGAAGAACTCACCGGGCAGAAGATCACCGACATTCACAAGCATTTTGTGGATGCCATGGAAATCAAATCCCCCAAGACCGGCGCCATCCTCAAGCGCGTGCCGGAAGTGCTGGACTGCTGGTTCGAAAGCGGTTCCATGCCATACGCACAGAAGCATTATCCCTTCGTGGACAAGGAACATTTTGAAAGCGTATTCCCCGCCGACTTCATCGCAGAAGGGCAGGACCAGACACGCGGCTGGTTCTACACTCTCACCGTCCTCGCCGCGGCGCTCTTTGACAAACCCGCCGCTCTCCATGTCATCGTTAACGGCATGGTCCTGGCGGAAAACGGTCAGAAGATGAGCAAGCGCCTGAAAAACTATCCCGATCCCATGGATGTGGTCCACCGCTACGGTGCAGACGCGCTCCGCCTCTTCCTCCTCGAATCCCAGGTCGTCCGTGCGGAAGACCTCAAGTTCTCCGAAGACGGCATCAAAGAAATCATGCGGTCTGTCCTGCTCCCCATCTGGAACAGCTTCCAGTTCTTTGTGACCTATGCAAATTTGGACAATTGGAATCCTCCTGCCGGCGAACCGGTCGCACCCGAAAATCCTGCTAACCCGCTGGACCGCTGGATCCTTTCCGCTCTCGCAGACATGGTCGCAGAGATCCGGGAAGCCATGGACAGCTATCAGCTCCAGAAGGCGGCTAACCGCTTCGAAGCCTTTGCCGACAACCTGACAAACTGGTACATCCGCCGCAGCCGCCGCCGTTTCTGGAAGAGCCAGAACGATACGGATAAAGCCGATGCTTACGCCACGCTGTACTATGTGCTGATCACCTTCGCAAAGGCTGCCGCTCCGTTCATTCCGTACATCACGGAAGAGATCTACCGCTCCCTCCGCAACGATCAGATGGCGGAATCTGTCCACCTCTGCGATTACCCCGTGCCGGAAACTTGGCGCCGCGATCCCTATCTGGAAAAACAGATGGATCTCACCATGCGCTCCGTCTCGCTCGGAAGATTCCTCCGTACCCAGCGCAGTCTCAAGGTCCGTCAGCCCCTCGCCCGGGCGATCGTGGTCTCCCTCGATCCGGAAACCAGAAAGATGCTGGAAGAAAACGCATCCATCGTCGCCGAAGAACTGAACGTGAAAAAACTGGATATCCTTGCCGATGAAGAAGAGCTGGTAAAACTTTCCGCCAAGGCAAACTTCAAGGCTCTCGGTTCCAGACTGGGCGCAAAAATGAAAGAAGCCGCCGCTCTGATCCAGAAACTGACCAGCGGCGAAGTGGCATCCATCCTCCGCGGCGAACCGAAATCCATTGTCCTCGCTGATGGCACCGAAGTCGCTCTGACTGCCGCTGACCTGAGA
>JAGAPM010000252.1 GCA_017623265.1 Lentisphaeria bacterium
GATTTCTTCACGGTTTATAGGGTAAGGTATGGAAATGATCCATGCCGGACAATATAAGAACAAGGAAAAAAATATGAAAAAATCAGCATGTCTTGACGTCGTTTCCAAAAGTCTCAACTGGTTTGAGAAATCCTCCGTGATGGAACCTTCCAATGGCTTCTGGGGCGTGGCGGAACGGGTCTATCTCTGCCCGGATAAAGAATTAAGTAAAAAAGTCTTTGAATCCTTCAACTCTTTTACCGATTACGGTGACTGGAGCGTGGTGGAGTCCCGACGGGCAGACTGCAACTTTCAGGCGGCGTGGCTCTTTCTCCTTGCCGCCGAAGCGACCGGGGCGGATGATACAAGAAAAATAGCGGAAAATCTGCTGGATTATCTCTACTGCCGCAGCGGTCTGCTGAACCGGGGCAGTTCGGACGGTGCAAAAGAGGGGATGGCTGGTGTTTGGAACTGGTCTCACACCTGCTGGCGTCCCCGTCTCTGGTTTGATGACAACTCCTGGACATTGGCGATCCCCCTCATGATCGCTGAACGGTATCCCGATCTGGCAGAAAAGTATGACATGAAGTTCTGGGCGGATAAGCTCGCCCGGGAAATTACTCCCGCCTTCCGCCGGACATTCCGTGCCAGCCTCGGCAAGCCCGATGCCGATATGTCCGACCCGGAAGAGATCTGGAACGGGCGTCCCCTGCTGCCCCATTGGGGAGGGCTTGTCTGTTTCGCCCTGAGCCGTGCTGTCCGCAGCGGTGTGGGCGACCGGGAGGATATGCTGCAGATGATCCGGGAATATCATGACTATCTGGATAAAGATGCAGATGACCGGCTGAATGTGAGCGAGCTTGCGTATGCTGTGATCTGCTGCACCGCTGCTTATCAGATCGGTAAAGAGGAACGGTATCTCACGCTTGCCAAACGCTTTGCAGACAGGATCATCGCTAAAGCTGATCCCGTGACCGGCAATATCCCGGCAGAACATTACGAAGCACCCAGCGGACCGCACCTGGTGGATACGATCTACACGGTCAACTGGTGTCTGCTGGGAATCCAGAACCTTGTGAAGGCAGGCGGCGCAGCGGAGTATGAAGAATTGTATGGAAAGCTGCTGAACCTTTTTGCCCGGATTCAGGATCAGGATGAATCCCGTGCGTTCAACGGTTGCTGGCGCGGTATGTTCGATATGAATACCGGTACCTGGGGCGGCGGCGACCGCTATGAAGGCGGAGCCGGCAGTATCTACAGCGGATGGACCAATGCGCCCATTGCTATCGCTTTCGCTAACGAAGCGCTGGGGATTTCTCTGGTCGATTGATGTATCGTCTTTGAGTTATGTGTTGCGGTGTAAGAACCGCAACACATGCCGGATCAATGAATAATATCCAGCACCAGTTCACCGAAACTGGATGCTTCGTGGACAGTTCCGCCGCCCCAGCTCGACATCTCCCGGACCCGGGAAGAAACCATCTTTCCGGTCTTTTTATCCAGCCGTCCGGTATCGTAATATTTTCCCCGGACGGGCAGGAAAAGCAGCTTATGATTCTGGAGGGGATCCACGCCGATCTCGGAGAAGGGGATCTTCACCACGGCGATCC
>JAGAPM010000253.1 GCA_017623265.1 Lentisphaeria bacterium
GATCTGAGATCGCCCCCATCTTCCTGCTGCCGGGAGCGATGGCACCGGAATGTTATGAAGACAACCGGAAGATTTGGGCATTTCAGGTCCACTGCGCCGGAAAGACGGAACTGCGTCTGAACGAACGGGTCGTCCGGATCGAGACCGATCCCGCCGATCCGGCGATCATCCGGTCTGTTATCACCCGCAGTACGGTGGACGGCTCGGAACGACGCTACAAAGGCAGACTGTTCTCCGACTGTACCGGTGACGGCACCGTGGCTTTTGCGGCGGGCGCTTCGTTTATGTACGGTTCGGAGGGCAGGGCGGTTTTCGGGGAATCCCTGACCCCGCCGGAAACGATCCGGGAAGTCATGGGGCTTTCCGTCCTCTGGACCAGCGTGGAGGAAGCCGCGGAACAGCCGTTCCCCGATATCGACTGGGGCGTGGAATTCACGGAGGAAAATTGTTACTACCGGACCAGCGGCGACTGGGAGACGGAAACCGGACAATACCGGGATCAGGCGGAGGATATCGAGTATATCCGGGACTATTCCCTGATGACCACATTCGGGAACTGGTCCTACCTGAAAAATCATTCCGCGAGAAAGGCGGACTTCGCCCGGCGCCGGATCGACTGGATCTCCAGTTGCGGCGGAAAACGGGAAAGCCGCCGGTTCATCGGCGATACCATCATGACCCAGCAGGATATTGAAGAACAGCGCAAGCCGGCCGACGGCACCGGGTGCATTACCTGGTCCATTGACCTGCACTATCCCGAGCCGGAAAACCTGCGCCGTTTTGCCGAACCTTTCCGCAGCTGTGCCTACCACCGGTGTCTGCCGGATTACGCGCCGGTGCCGTATCGCTGTCTTTACAGCAAAGATGTGAAGAATCTCTTTCTCGGCGGCAGGCTGATTTCCCTTTCCCACGTGGCGTTTTCAGCGGTGCGTGTCATGCGGACTTTGGGCGTGCTGGGGGAAGTAGTCGCCATGGCGGCGAAAGTCTGCTGCGAAAAGGATGTGCTGCCACGGGAAGTCGGCACGGAACATCTGGACCGCCTGAAAGAACTGATGTCGGCAGGCGTACCCGTTCCGGAAGAATTCCATTGCAGCGCCATCGGCGGCTGGGAATCCTATCATTTCAAAGAGATCGGACACCTTTCCTACAACGGATCGGGCAGAACCTATGATCTGCCGGAGCAGCTTCAGAAAGATATTCTGCAGTTGAAACGGGATCACCTTCACCCCGAAACGGGCAAGTGATCACCGGAACTGTTTGCGGTAACTGCCGGGCGTGATGCCGGAAAGTTTGTGAAATTCCCTGCTGAAATGGAACGCATCGGAAAAGCCCAGCAGCTCCGCACATTCTGCCAGTGTCCGGTCCGGATCGGTAAGCAGGCGGCATGCCCGCTCAAACTGGAGTTGACGGAAATATTTTCCCGGAGGGAGCCCGATCTCCTGCGTAAAAAGTGTGAGAAAACGGGATTTGGAAAGGTGGACCGCTTCTGCCAGTTCCGCCAGTTCCGGCTTCCGGACCGCATTGCAGAGCAGATTCAGTGCCGGTTGCAGACGGTTCAGCGCGGGTGAGATCTTCTCCTGAACCGACTCCGGCTTGATCCCCGCAAGCTCCAGCAGTTTCAGCGTCAGATTCAGCCCGTAAAGCTGATGCCATGCCGCATTAGCTGTGTTCAGGACTTTTGGCTGTTGAACGATCTTGAACAGAAGATCCCGCACCTCTTCATAGCCATCCCGGCTGACAAACGGTTTTGCTCCGCAATGGGTGAACAGGTCAAAATTGTGCATCACCTGCGTGCGGAAATGGATCCACAGACTTTCCCGCGGTGCGCTGCCGAAGTCATCGATCCGGTGCGTCACGCCCGCCGGGATAAAGATGATCGAAGGCTCGTTGATCGTAATGGAGTGTCCGTTTTCAAAATACACCACCGCACCGTTCCCCTCCGGTAACGGAATGGGCGAAAGGCTGCACATGTGGAAGGGCATCTTCCGCCAGAGCGTGGAATGGCACACCGGGACTTTTGTCAGGTTCCCCACCACAAATTCAAACTGCAGCGTAACAGGGATCCCATCCTTGCCGCTGGTCAGGTCGCAGTTCAGACAAAAAAGCTGTTTTTCAGGGATTTTGTTCATGAAATGGTGATTTTGTTCATGGTAAAGTTTTCGTTTCCGGAGTAATATAATACCGACGGAATAAAAAGCAAACGGTCCGGATCAATCGAAAGGAAAAAATATGGTTTATGCGTATGTGACTCTGTTCCTGATCTTTCAAGTGGTGGCGAATGTTCTCTTCAAGTGGGGTGCAGTCAATCCTTCCGCCAGCTGGCTGGGGATCCCGCAGGAATGGTGCGGATTTATCCTCGGTAATGTGGTCGGCATGACAAGCATTATCTTCATGATCGGAATGTATAAGACTCTGCCCGCCGCCAGCGTGGTGGCGATTGGGACCGGAGGAACATTTCTGCTGGTGCAGATCACGATGTTTCTGCTGTATCACGAAAAAATCAGCCCCGGCGCTCTGGCGGGGATCGCTCTGATCCTGATCGGCGTCCTGATGGTGGCGTTCCTGAATTACCCTGCCGTCACCGGGTCAACCGTTTTCAAGTAACGGGCAAAAAGTTTTTCAGCGGCAAGTCGTTCGTTCTCCGGGCGTTCCGGAAGTTCGGTTGTGTGGACCATTTGCCGGATGGCTTCTGCGATGGTGGGATAAAGTCCTGTTGCCGCCGCCCCCAGAACCGCCGCTCCCAGTAGAGAAGCCTCCGTATTTTCCGGCATCTGTTTTTTTTGCGGGAACAGTGCCGCCGCCGTCTCCCGCACGGATTTTTCCCGGCAGGCAAGGGATTGCAGGACCACCGAGCGATACTCCGTGCCGTTCAATTGCCCCAGCAGATCGGCGGATTGACGCAGCGCCGCCAGCGGACCGAACACCGTCGCGCGGCAGAGATTGGCAAGGGTATGATGTGCGGAAAGTCCGTGCCATGCGGCGCAGGGCGTATAGTCCATATACGGCGCGCCCCGTCCCAGAAGATAGGGCAGATAGACAGGCAGATCTTCTTTGAGTTCAGCATCTTCCGCCTGTTTGAAAAAATCATCCATCGTCAAATTCCGCTGTGTCGCCTCCCATTCCAGCGAGAAACCGCCGCCGGGTACAGATCCCAGAAAAAGATCGGATTCCGGATCGGCGTGAGCAAAGACAAAAAGTTTGCCTGCCAACGGTTTCCAGCGTCCCCGCAGACCGGATGCCAGCAGCTGTCCCGCCGTGCCGAGCGTCAGGGAAAGCACATCCCCGAACGCCCCGCAGCCGAGAGCGGCAGTTGCCAGATCACCAGCACCGCAGACCACGGGCAGCCCGGCAGGGAGTCCGGTCAGGACGGCGGCTTGATCGGTGACTGTACCCCGCAACGCCGTGGATTCAATCACGGACGGGAATTTTTCCGGATCCAGTCCCAGTTCCCGGATCATATTTTCATCCCAGCACCGTTCATCCGGCAGAAACGACATCATACCGGAGGCATCGGAGGGATCGGTGGCAAACTTGCCGGTCAGCAGATAGCCGATGTCATCCTTCGGCTGAAGAAAGCACTTGACTTTCCGGTAAAGTTCCGGTGTCTTTTCCGCACACATGATCATCTTCGGCAGCGTGAAGACCGGGGCAGGGGGATTGCCGTATTTTTGAGTGAAATCCGGATAGCGCGCCAACAGCTTTTCCGATTCCTCCGTCGCCCCATTGGAACACCAGAGGATCGCATCCGCTACCGGCTGACCGTCTTCCCCGATCCCAAGAAGGGCGTGCATATTTCCCGTCAACGAGACCGCCAGCGGCGGCATCTGCGCCAGTTCCTGTGCCATACTCCGCAGAAGGGATACCGTTGCCGACCGCCAGATAAGCACATCCTGCGTGTCCGGAGACGCGGCGCGGTTGATCCGTTCCGACTTCATCACCGGCATGGCGCCGTGTTCATCCACCAACGCCGCTTTGATCCGGCTGGTTCCGATGTCGATGCAGAGAATATGACTCATCTTACTTGTCTCCAAAATCTTACGGAAGAAGAAATGCGTCCCGTACCGATTGCAGTTTCAGCAGTTCGGCGTTCCGTTCTTTCCCGCCCGGAGCGTTGGAACTGAGGAAGACCGGCGGTTCCACGCCCAGCGCCATCAGTTTTTCCACGGAAAGAGCGGAAAGGGCGTGCATGATGAAGGAACCGGCGATGGTGGAAAGAGGTCCCATGGGAACAGATCCGCCCGCAAGGAGTGAGGCATCGCCGCAGGGCACATGGTTGTCGATCATCACCAGGCCCGGCATCTGCCAGAGGTTGGCAAAGACCGAGTGGTCACCCTTCTGATCTTTATACGAGGAGGAGGAAATGGCAATGACTTTTGCGCCCCGTTTGAGAGCGGAATCCGCCACCGCCACCGGAGCGGCGTTCTTGCCGGACGTGGAAAGGACCACCAGCACATCGCCGGACTTCATTTGAGAGCAGTTGATGATGTCGTTGCCCAGCATCTCGTTGTGTTCGGCGGCACTGGTGAGAAATCCGGGGGTCTGGGCAATGCTCATGCCGGGTCCCCACAGCGGACGCCAGAAACAGGGCGCTCCGGCACGGTAGAACACATCTTCCGCCAGAATCGCGGAATGAGTACAGCCGAAAACATAAATCGTTTGTCCGGCGGCATATGCCTTTGCAATGATGTCCGCCGCTTGATCCAGTGCCGCTTCCTCCGCTTCGGCAATGGTCGCCAGCAGCCCGGATGCGTTGTCCCGATAGTCTTTCAGAAAAGCCATATTTTTCTCCATTGAATTTGTTTGCTCCCTTACTGTATCGCAGGAAACATTTTTTTCAAGGGCAAGCCTGTCATTTTCCTGCGCACAAATTCAGTACCAGGATCCCGCCTGCAATGATCAGTACGGTCCAGACCAGTACCCGGAACGCAAACTGGTTCACTTTGTTGTGCAGAAAATTCCCCAGAAGCGCCCCGCCGACCACAAATGGTAGCAGGGCAAAGATCATCCCGCCCGTCTGACGGGTGATGTTTCCGGCGCAGATCCATTTGCCGATCATACATAAATTGGTGGTGACCCACAGCATACTGAGCGTGGCACGGAACGCAGATTTTTCCACGATCGCTTTGGAGGCATACATCACCACCAGCGGTCCGCCGGAACTGAACGCGCCCTGAATGATCCCGCCGCAGAACAGGATGAACCGGTAAAGAAGATTTTTTCCGCCTTTTGACGGTACAACTGTTTCCGGAACAGACGCCCGTTTCAGCGTGAGCAGTCCGCGGAGTCCGGTAAAAAACATAAAGCCCGCAAGAATGGAAAGGAGCCAGACTTTCGGCAGCACATCCATGAGCGCCAGCCCGATCGGAACGCCCAAGCCCACATGCAGAACAATGAAGCCGTATTGCCGCCAGTCGATCTGTTTCCGGGCGCGGCAGACAATAAAGAGGGAAAGCAGCACGCTGCAGCTGGAGAGCAGGGAAACTGCCTTTTCCACACCCAGCATCAACGCCACAAAGGGCAGCGCCATGACCGTGGCGCCGAACCCGGCGATCCCCTCCACCGTGAATGTGGTCAGCACAATACAACCGCAGAGAAGGATGATCTGTCCGTCCGTCATTGCCGTCCCTCCGGTGCGGTCTGTAGTTCCAGATCGGTGAGATACTGCATGGCTTCTTCCCGACATCTTCCGCACATTTCGGCAGTCGGCATCAGAGAGCCGCAGACCGCCGGGCGTTCCGGCTTTCCGAAGATCCGGCAACGCAGATTATCGTCCAGATGGATGCACGGCACTCCGGCAGGTTTCCCCTCCGGCATACCGGGGATCGGGGACGAAATGGAGGGTGCAATGCAGCACGCACCGCAGCCCGGACGGCATTCAATCTTTTCCGCCATCAAAGGTCGACCCGGTTCTGAAACTGGTAGGGCAGACCTTCCCGGAGCAGGTGGGAGCAGTCCGAGAAATTGATGCACTTGGGGGAGGTCAGGCCGCTTTCGTAGTTCCGGAACTCAAACACGGAAACGCCGGAGTGGTTGATGTCAAACGAACTCCAGTAGATGTGGGGCGGGATCCCC
>JAGAPM010000254.1 GCA_017623265.1 Lentisphaeria bacterium
CGAAATGCGGGAAGTAAATGCGGAATGCGAAATGCGAAATGCGGAATGAAGAATTATAAAAATTTCCGTAATAGGCCGTGAACGGTGTTTTTGTTCTCATAGGTTTCATAAGACTCATAAGACTTATAGGACTTATGAGGCTTATTTTTTCTGTCATATTTTCTATTGTTTTCTGTTTTATTGCAAGATATATTAATACTTTATTTCCAGCCACTTGACAAATCCCGTTTCAGGGGTTATATTATGTAAGTTGCAAGAAGAAATAAAACTCTGTCACAGAAAACACAACTGTATTTAAAGCGAAAGGAAACTGTTATGACAGAACTGAAACATCTGACGCCGCTTATGAAGCGGGGCAGCGAATTCCTCAATGTAAAATATCCCATCCTCTGCGGTGCTATGACCTGGGTTTCTGAACCGAAACTGGTGGCAGCGGTGTGCAATTCCGGCTGCTTCGGCTGTCTTGCCGGGGGCAATGCGCCGGTGGAAGTGCTGCGCAGCCAGATCCAGGAACTGCGGACTCTCACGGATAAACCCTTTGCCGTGAACCTGATCACCATTGCGCCTGCGTATCTGGATCATCTTGCTTTGATGGCGGAAATGAAAGTGCCGTACATCGTATTTGCGGGCAGTTTCCCCAAGGAAAAAGAAGTGGAAGCGGCGAAAGCCACCGGTGCGAAAGTGCTGTGTTTTGCCTCCACCATCTCCATTGCAGAACGTATGATCAAGTTCGGCGCGGATGCCATCATTCTGGAAGGTAGTGAAGCCGGCGGACACATCGGGCACGTCTCCAGCGTGGTGCTGATGCAGCAGGTTCTTTTCCGTTTTGCCGATCAGCTGCCGGTCTTTGTGGCGGGCGGTATCGCCACCGGCAAGATGATCGCCCACGCCCTGTTGATGGGTGCAAGCGGTGCCCAGCTGGGAACACGGTTTGTCATGACGGAAGAATGTCGCGTTCACGATAATTTCAAGATGGCATTCCGCCGTGCCAACGCCCGCGATGCCATCGCCACGCCCCAGTTCGACTCCAAACTGCCGGTGGTTTCCGTGCGCGCCCTCCGCAACAAAGGCATGGATGAATTCGGCAAACTGCAGCTGAAACTGCTGAAAGAGCTGGAAGCCGGGACCGTTTCCAGACAGTTCGCACAGGAAGAAGTGGAACGGTTCTGGGTCGGCGCTCTCCGCCGTGCCGCAATCGAAGGCGATGTGGACAACGGCTCTCTGATGGCGGGTCAGAGTGTGGGTCTGGTGGATAAGATCGTTCCGATCAAGGATCTGGTGGAAGAACTGGTCACCGATGCCGAAACCGAACTGGCACGGGTCCGTGGTCTGCTGGTATAACCGATTTTTTCCAAAAATTTCAAGCGAAGCATGGAGTAAAACTCTGTGCTTCGTTTTTTTTATAAAAAGCGACATAAAAAAAGCTCCTGTGTTGAGTTACACAGGAGCTGAAAAGTAAATGCGGATCCGTTTTATCTATATTTCAATTGGCGGTAATAAGGTTCAAAAACTTTGATCTTTTCGCAAAGGTTTTCGTATTCTGTTCCTTTTACAATCGTTGAGATTTTATCTTTTGACTGGTTGTTTTTTCGCGCGAGGGCCTCATATTTATCCTTCATGGCAACCGTTTTTTCATAGTCTCTGATAAACTCATGAACAGATCGTTTCAGGGGATCATTCTTTGACGGCGGACAAATTCGTGTTCCCTCATAATGTTTCCACTGCGGATATGCTTCCAAAAATTGCTTCAGATACCCCTTCATTTCACTGTCCTGCAGTTGTTTCCAGTTTGCGCCGTAATTTGCATTCATCCATGCGGACCAGAGTTGATTCAGTTCCTTTTCGTTGTCCGTTGTATATTTATCAAAGAACATATCTGCCTGATGATATAACTGAACACATGCAAAACGTGCCCCGGAGAGTATTTTCCTGCCTGCTTCATATTTTTTCAATTCCGGAGCTTTGTTGTTTTTGTAGTCCAATCCTTTTACGGCGAGGAAAATCAGAATCACCATTGCGCAAATAAAAAATGTGATCAGGTTAAAGATCAGCCGACTCTGCTTGAACTTCCGGAATGCTTCCATTTTATCTTCCATATCGCTCTGCCTCTCTTTCAGAATGCCTCGTAAGACTTCACCGGCTGCGGAAATTCTTCTGCGTAACGCCGTTTTAGCTCATCGCTGTTTGTTGGGTATTTTTCGCGGATATCGCTTTTCTCATTCATGAACTTTTCATCATAGTGGTTGCGGATCGCAACGCAACTCAGGACCGTGACGGTGATCATCACGACAAATAAAATGCCGGTAAGCACATTGATTCCGATCTTTTTGTCTTCAATGGGGTCTCTTTGGACAATCATACTCTCCTCCTTCGCGTTCATTGTTCCCTTACAATACACTCTCTTTGTCATAGTTCAATACATGGATCTGATCTTTTCCGGTAATTTTTTGAGCGGTGGCATTCGGAGCGCCCGGACCCAAAACGGAATCCCGGCAGATGACCTTTGATTTCTGATGTAAAAAGGGGAAAGCCCCAAGGGCTTTTATGGTGTTTACTTGTAATATTCCTGCTCAAGTCCGTATTCTTTTATCCACCATCTTACTTCTGGATCAGTTTTTTCGAGTTTTTTCATCTTCTCTCTTACCCACGGATCCTTGCTCATGATAAAATCTGGAATATACGGCGAATATGGCAATATGATTTCAAATGTTTCCATATCGATCGGAAACGCTCCTAAAGCGAACTTGATATTATGTTCATCCAGGAATTCAAAGGTGAATGGATACATTTTCCCATCTTCTTTTGAAATAAGATAGGATGGGAGCGGAGTCAGCATATCTTTTTCAATGATCGTTACAGAGAACCAGTGTTCCATTTCACAAAGAAAAAATTCTTCAGAGATCGTTTCTTTGGCTATTTTGAAAGCTTCTTTCGGCGTCATAATTTCCGCTCCTTATCTCCGGTCAGGGTTCGGTCTGCATGCTTCTCTTACAGTATCACTGAATTTCAATTTGTCAAGCCGGGCAATGCATACGCCTTTTCCCGATGCGTTTTTGAAGTGACGTTCTGCATGGATGTTGATCTCTTCGGTGGCTTTTTGCGGATCGGTAAAATATACTTTCCCTTTATGGTTTTCTGCAATGAATACATGCCCTGCGCCTTTTCCGCCGTTCCAGTATATCTGAACCTGACGAAAAGCAATATCAAACTGTTCAACACAAAACTGGATCGTCTGAACCTTGAAGTCGCCGATCTGGAAGCCAAGGAGGAATATTACAAAGCGGAAATACAGCGGACCGACGATAACATCCCATCCTGCCTTGAACGTCTTGCAAGTGAAATGCTGACCCTTTCAGATTTGTCAGCTAAAGCGGAACTTGAATCGGAAGACTGGAAAAAAATCTGCGCCACCTACATCAGGAAGATAACGCTCTCAAAATCCGGATCTATCGAAATCGAACTCCAATCCCCCGCCACCAGTTCGACTAAAAACAAAAATGGCAGCCTGACCTGGATTCGAACCAAGACAAAGTGAACCAGAATCACTTGTGCTACCGTTACACCATCAGGCTGCAAATCTTGCAACATGCCTTTAATATACAGCAAAAAATTGTTTTGTCAAGTGCTGCTTTTCATTTTTTTCAAAAAAAAGCCGCAAGTTCCTGTTCAGCGCATCATATCATCGTCCCGCATACGGGGACCGGCGTAGCTCTGCTGACGCATCCAGTTTTCGACCACGGGTTCCAGAATGAAATCTTCCAGTTCCACGTTCAGTTCGAACCGATAGTTGCAGAACGGACAGCGTGAAAAGACTTCGATATCCGGCTGAGCGAGCTGTTCTTTACAGCGCGGACAGAGCAACAGGCGCTCATTCCGTGTGCGCTGCACATTGTTGAGCGTCTTGAAATCATATCGTTTTGTTGTGTTTGGCAAGTTTTTCATAATGTTGTAATATATCCCTTCTTTTGGTAAATATCAAGTATCTGCGCAAAAGTTTTTTTGCGTTCAATAGCCTTTATATTTCAGCCAGGAATCCCGCAGTGCCTTGCCGTCGGCGAATTCCTGTTCAAAGTCATCGTATCTGCCTTCTGCGATCATTTTCCGGTAATCTGCCAGAGCATCCTCAAAATTTTTCAAAGCGCCAAGGACAGCGGGCGTATTGTACTCAATGATCTCCCGCCACATGGCAGGGTTGCTGGAAGCGATACGGGAAGTATCCCGGAAACCGGTGGCACAACCGGCGAACCGCAGGGCTTTTTCTTTTTCGTCATCCGAATTCAAAATCGCCATAGCAAGTCCGGAAGCGACCACATGGAGGACATGGCTGGTATGGGCGACCAGAGAGTCGTGGGCATCGGCAGCGATCATCACCGGCTTGGTGTTGATACTCCGCCAGAAGTTCTTGACATCCTCCACGGCTTCCTGCGTGGCGTTGCTGCCGGGGCAGATAAATACATCTGCATTGCTGTACAGGGTGGGGAAGGCATTTTCGCAGCCGGATTTCTCCGTACCCGCCATGGGATGACTGCCCACAAACTGCACGCCTGCGGGGATCAGACTCCGTTCTGCGGCATCCATGATCCGCCCCTTGACACTGCCCATATCCGTCACAATGGCACCTTTGCGCCATGCGTGTGCGTATTTTTCCATAAAGGCAATGATCTGGGGGATTGGCAGGGCAAAGACCGTGAGATCAGCTTTGGCAAGAATCGTTTCAATATCGTCTGCCGTTTCATCAGCGGCATCGTGTTCCAGACACCAGGACCGGATCTCTGCACGACGGGTCCAGCACAGACGGTGGTAGCTTCCGCCCCGCATTGCCATACCGAGGGAAGTACCCAGCAATCCCATACCGATAATTGCCACATTCTGAACTGCCATAACGGATCTTTCCTTTCTGAAATCTGCATTTACTATACACTGGAAAGATAATTTTTCAATCACATTTCCGCTTTTTTTTCTTTCCGGCTTGACGAACCGGCAATTCCGGTGTATTTTGTCCGGGGAACAAGTATCCGGCGTGCGGTGTCTGTTCCCGTAAAACAAAGACCTGATATGGAGGACCTTATGAGACATATTACCATATTTTTTCTCTTGCTGTTCCTGCTGATCCCCCTCCGGTCCGCTGAAGTACAGAAAGGAACCTGGAGCGTAACCGGCGGGAAAGATTCGGTTACGGTCACCCTGACAGTTCACGCCCCCTATCAGGGGATGGCAGACGGGATCAGCGTCCGGACGGAACCGGAACTGAAGGTGACTGAAAGCCCGGTTGCGAAAGAAGGCTATCTCATGCCGGGGCAGCATCAATGGATCTTCACAGGGCAGCCCCCCTCCTTCCCGTTGACCATCACGGCAGATGCTCAATACTGCGATAACAACGGCACCTGTTTTCTGCCGGACAGCACGCTGAAGCTCGGCTCGTTTCAAACTGAAAATGACTGGCAGAACGGTATCTTCACGCCCGCTGACGGCGTAAGTTTCTCTCCGCAATCGAAACCGGAACGCACGGCAGAAACGGCAGTCCCCGCCTACCGGATCACCGGACGGGCTGTGGGGTATATGAATCCGGAGGAGATGGCTGCTTTTCTCCGGGGCGAACCGGAAAAAAGTCTGTTTGATCTGGATGGAAAGGGAATTTTCCTGACGCTGCTGCTGGTTCTGCTGGGCGGATTGGCGCTGAACCTGACGCCTTGCGTACTGCCATTGATCCCGGTGAATCTGGCGATCATCGGCGCCGGCATGAACTCGGATCGCTCCAGATTCGACCGTATTCTGCGGGGAGTGGTGTACGGTCTTGGCATCACCGTGGCGTACGGTCTGCTCGGCGTGATTGCCGTTCTGACCGGGTCCGCATTCGGCGGTTTTGCCGGCAGCTGGATTTTCAACGGGATCGCCGCACTGATCTTTGCGTTTCTTGCCCTTGCCATGTTCGGATTTTTCAATTTCGATCTTTCCCGCTTCGGCGCTTCGATCCAACTTTCCGGCGCAAAATACGCAGGAATCTTTCTGCTGGGGGCAGTCTCTGCCACGCTGGCAGGTGCATGCGTTGCGCCGGTCCTTACCGCCGTGCTGATCCGGTCCGCAACCCTCTATGCGGAAGGGAATCATGCCGGACTGCTTCTGCCGTTCCTGTTGGGGCTGGGCATGGCTCTTCCGTGGCCTTTCGCGGCGGCGGGCATGGCGCTTTTCCCGAAACCGGGAGCATGGATGGTCCGGGTGAAACAGATCCTCGGCGTTCTGATTCTGCTGCTGGCAGCTTATTACGGGGTACTGGCGTACAATCTGGCAGTCAATCATTTCCGTTCGGGACCGGAGACAGAACAGCTTGCCGGTGATTCTCCTGCGGTTCAGGAGATCGGCTCCGCCCTGAAACAGGCGAAGCTGGAGAACAAGCTCGTTCTGCTGGATTTCTGGGCAACATGGTGCAAGAACTGTACCGCCCTCGAACACAATACCTTCCCCGATCCGGAAGTACAAACGATCCTGAAAAAAGATTACATCCTCGTGCGGGTCCAGGCGGAAGATGCGGGCGATCCCGCAACAAAAGCGCTGTTGGAACAGTATCAGGTGACCGGTCTGCCCACTCTCCTGATCCTCTCACCCGGAGAAAATTGATTTTTTCTCTTGATTTTCAGGGGATCTGTGCTAACTTATGCTGATGTTTCAACCACACAACAGCAAGGAGAACCCGCACCTATGAATGAATACGCTCTCGGAATCGACCTCGGCGGCACAAAAATCTATGCTGTTGTGGCAGACAGCTCGTACAAGATCATCTCCGATGCAAAGATGAACACCCCCTCCGGTGCCACGCCGGATGAACTGGCGGAAGCGATCGTTGCCATCGGAAAAAAAGCACTGGAGCCCCTGAACCTGACTTTCGATCAGCTGGACGGGATCGGCGTTGCGATTCCTGCGCCGGTGGATCCGGTAACGGGGGATTGCCTTCATGCAACCAATCTGGGGATCCGCAATTTTTCCATGAAGGAAAAGCTCCGGGAGCTGACCGGACGGGAAGTATATCTGGGCAACGACGGCAGTCTCGGGATCCTGGCGGAATATCACTGCGGTGCCGCCCGTGGCTACAACACGGTCATCGGTTACTACATCGGTACCGGTCTCGGCGGCGGGATCATTACGGATGGACGCCTGCACACCGGAAACGCCGGACTTGCCGGAGAATTCGGACATGCGATCATCAAGTACAACGGCCGCCGTTGCGGATGCGGTCACAAAGGCTGCGCCGAGGCTTATTGCAGCAAGACGGCATTTGTAAAGGCGCTGCGGAAAAAAGTTTTCAAGAAGGGACAGCCAACGTTGCTCCCGCCGGATAAATTCGATGCAAAGAGCAAAAATATCAAGAGCCGTCATCTGGCAAAAGCATACCGGGCGGGCGATGAAACGGTCCGTGCGGTGATCGATAAAGGTTCGGTCATGCTGGGTGTCGCAGCCGCCTCCGCTTCCGCCATTGTGGCGCCGGACTGCATCATCCTCGGCGGCGGCATGATCGATGCGCTGGGGGAAGAGATTTTCACCGTGTTCAAACAGAGTTTTGCGGATCATCTTTTCGGACTGGATCCGGAGAAAATCGAACTGCGGATCACGGATCTGGGCGATCCTGCCGTGGCGCTGGGTGCCACCGTGCTTGCCCGTCTGCGCGGAAACGTATAAGGAGGAATCGCCATGGCTCAGAAACTGCTGCTCGGAACCATTGACCTGGGAGCCCATTTCTGCCGTCTCCTGCTGGCGGAATGCAATCAGAAAACAAAAGAAACAGAAATTCTGGAAGACTTGAGCGTTTCCGTGCCGTTGGGATCGGACGTTTTCCGGCATGGGAAAATCTCGGAATCTTCCATCCGGATGCTCTGCGGGATCTTTTCCAACTACAAGAAAAAACTGGATGAATACGGCGTCAAAAACTGCCGTGCCATCGCCACGAGTGCGGTCCGCGAGGCGGGCAATGCGGATATTCTCATCGAACGGATCCGCCGCGCCACCGGGCTCACACTGACTATTTTTGAGGGGGCGGACGAAGCACGGCTGGACTATCTGACGCTGGTGGATGTGATGCCTTCCTCCTTCAATCTTTATAAAAAGACAGCACTGATTGCGGACATCGGCACCGGCGCCTGCCAGATCTCATCCTACAAAGGCGGCTCCTTCTGCTTCACGGAAACGGTCAAGCTGGGTACCTTGCGGGTGCTGGACCAGATGCCGGGGGTCATGTCCGCCGAAGGGATCCGCCGTTTCCTCACGCCGGTCATCGACAAGACCTTTACCGAGATGCGCCAGATCTCTCCGGAAGTCCGCTCCCCCCTGCTCTTTGCCATGGGATCAAGCGTCCGGGCGCTGATGCAGATTTTTGCAGATAAACCCGGCAACAAGGGACAGATCTGCAAACTGAGCCGGAAAGATTATGAAACCGGTATGGCGGAACTGCTTTCCCTCAGTCTGGAAAATATTACAGACCGCTACGGGATCCCATCGGCGCTGGCGGAAGCGGTGATCCCCTGTTCCATCATCATCGACAACCTGTTCCGGATCTCCGGCGCCACCACCCTCATTGTGCCGAAAGTCACCATGAAAGAGGCTCTGCTGCGGGACTTTATGCAGGTCCTGTTCCACTCGGAAGATATTTTTGCCCGTCAGACCGAAGCCATGGTCCAGCGGACCGCAGAAAAATACCGTTCGGATAAGGATTACACCCGGCGGACAGCGCTTTTTGCAGATAAACTTTTCATTCAACTGCAAAATCTCCATGGATGCCCGAAGCGGGCGGCGCTGCTGTTGCGGATCGCCGCGTGGCTGCACAAAACCGGACTTTTCATCAACAATCAGAGTTATCACAAGCACTCGTATTACATCATCAATTCCACGGAGATCCCCGGCATTTCCCAGGAGGAACGGACCATCGCCGCGCTGACGGCACGGTTCCACCGGAAGTCGCCGCCGGACAAGTATCATGCGGAATTTATGTCGATCCCGAAAGAAGACCAGTCCACGGTCCGGAAACTTGCCGCGCTCCTGCGGATCGCCTGCGGGCTTGCTGAAACCTGCCGATCTGTCACTCAGTTCCGGATCGATTTGGAACCGGACCGGGTGGTGCTGACCCCGGCGCCCGAACTGCGGATGACCGGCTTCGCCATCCCCGAACAGGACGTGGAATTTTTCCATCAGGTCTTCGCCGTCCCCCTGCTGGTGAAGTAAAACGGAAATTTCAACAAAAGACTGAATTTTTCCGACGCAGCGCTTACGCTTTTTTTGCGTTGAAGTCTGCCTGAACAGCGTTGCGGAAGTCGGGTTCGGTGTAATATTTCACGCAGAGCTGCGCCATCACCTGAGCCGTTCTGACCGCCTGATCGAAGGCGTATTCCGTACCAGCCGCCTCCCGGAACTCCACAGTATGGAGCGGCACGCCGCCGTGACCGCAGATCCCGAAATGCAGGTTTGCACCGGGCATCATCTGGGAGACATCGCCGAAGTCCGTACTTGCCCTGCCCTCGGTCCCGTTGGCGCGGATGACCGGTTCGCCCATGCTTTCCAAAATGTCGGCATAGGCGGTGTTGAGGGGGGCATTGACCAGACAGGGATCGTATGCGGAAACAAGATCACAATCGCAAGTGCATCCGGTCTGTTCAGCGGCACCGGCGGCGATGGCACGGAACCGTTTTTCCATCGCCAGAGTGGTCTGTAAGTCTTTTGCACGCAAGTAGAAGAACGCTTCCGTTTCTGCCGGGATCACATTGGGGGCATCGCCGCCTTTGAGGATGATCCCGTGGACCCGGCTGGCTTCAGGCATCTGCTGACGCCAGAGACCGATCCCGTTGAAGAAAAGGATCAGGGCGTCCAGTGCGTTGATCCCCAGATGAGGCGCCATGCCTGCGTGGGATGCTTTTCCATGAAATTTTACCGAAAAACGGCGAACCGAGTAGGCGCCATCATCGCAGCTGCTCAAGTCGTAGGGATGTCCGATGAGCCCCGCTTCCACGCCATCGAACACGCCGGCAGCCTTCATTTTGACCTTACCGCCCAGCTGTTCCTCGCCGGGAGTTCCGAAAAGAGTGATC